>NZ_JBHXTQ010000060.1:16352-53675 GCF_042677305.1 Kitasatospora sp. NPDC127121
GATGTGGCGCCGCGCCCCCCCCGCCGCGGCCCAGAACCCCGCCCCCCCCCCCGTCGGCCCCCCCCCCCCCCCCCCCCGGGGGGGGGGGGGGCCCCCCCCCCCCCCCCCCGCCCCGGCCTGCCGTCAGAGCTTCCAGGCCCACCGTCAGACCCTCCCGGCCCCCTCCGTCGGCCCCGCCCGGCCCGACGTCAGAGCAGCTTCCGGGCCGCGCCTTTCACATAGTCCCGCGCCGCCCGCGCCCGATTTCCGCGCGTCGTCATTCGGCCCACGCCAGCCGTGCTTCCCGCCCGGCCCCACCCGATTCCACGTCCGTCCCTTCCGCCCCCCACCGGTAGGGACCGGTTCCGGAATCCGGGCCATTCACTGTATGGAATCCCCGCATTCCGGGTGTCCACAGTTGACTGTTTTTTAGCAACGAATTGCTTGACCATGAGCCACTTTGCGCACTGGTTCTGTCATGTTCTAGCCAGCGTTTTCGACTCCGGAACGCTCTGGCCCCTTGCCGGCCCCCACAGCCGGCCAGAGGAGGATCCGTTGCGCCCCCGCTCCCTTGCCCTCGCCGCGGCGATAGCCGTACTGCCGCTGACCGCCGTCTCGCTCGGTGTCTCCACCGCGCAGGCCGCCCCCGCTCCCCGTGTCGCGCTCCCGAACACCGTCAACCCGGCGGTGGCCCACTCGGAGAAGAAGGGCGACGTCCCGGCCGAGCAGCAGATCTCGGTGGCCGTCAGCCTGAAGCTGCGTGACACCGCCGCCCTGGACCACTTCCTCACCGCGGTCGCCACCCCCGGCACCCCCGAGTTCGGCAAGTACCTGACGCCGGAGCAGTTCACCGCCCGGTTCGGGCCGACCCAGGCCGCCGTCGACCAGGTCAAGACCTACCTGGCCGCCCAGGGCCTGACCGTCACCGAGGTGAGCGCCAACCGCCAGGTGGTCAGCGCCCACGGCACCAACGCGCAGATCTCGCAGGCCTTCGGCACCCACGAGAGCTCCTACGTCGACCCGCAGCTGCAGCGCGCCTTCTTCGCCAACGACGCCGCCGCCTCCGTCCCGGCCGACCTGGCCGACGTGGTCCAGGGCGTGAGCGGCCTGGACAACCACGCGGTCCGCAAGAACCGCCTGGCCAAGCCGAACTCGGTCACCCCGCACACCGCCTCCTCGACCCCGAGCGGCTTCGGCCCGTCGCAGTACGACGGCGCCTACAACCTGAACAAGACCGGCGCCGACGGCACCGGCACGACGGTCGCCCTCTGGGAGTTCGACGGCTACTCGTCCTCCAACCTGACCACCTACGACTCGCAGTACGGCCTGTCCGGCCCGGCCGTCTCCACGGTCTCGGTGGACGGCGCCAACTACGACTCCGCCCCCGGCCAGGGCCAGGGCGAGGTCGAGCTGGACAGCGAGATCGTCCGCGGCGCGGCGCCGAAGGCGACCCAGCTGGTCTACGAGGCGCCCAACAGCGACCAGGGCGAGATCGACATGGCCAACAAGATCGTGGCCGACAACCAGGTCTCGGTCATCTCGATCTCGTGGGGCTCCTGCGAGCCGGACACCACCGCCGCCTCGATGACGGCCGTGGACAACGCCTTCAAGCAGGCCGCCGCCCAGGGCATCTCGATCTTCTCCGCCTCCGGTGACGACGGCTCCCGCGACTGCACCCGCTCCACCAGCGGCTCGTCGGTCAAGGCGGTCGACTTCCCGGCGTCCAGCCCGCACCAGACCGGCGTCGGCGGCACCAACCTCCAGGTGTCCGGCACCTCGTACTCCTCGGAGAGCGCCTGGAGCAGCGCCGGCGGCGGCGTCTCCACCGTGTTCGCCAAGCCGACCTGGCAGACCGGCACCGGCACCGGCAGCGGCACCATGCGCACCGTCCCGGACGTCTCCTCCAACGCTGACCCGGCGAGCGGCTTCGCGATCTACACGGCCGGCTCCTGGCAGGTCTACGGCGGCACCAGCGCGGCGGCGCCGCTGTGGGCCGGCTACGCGGCCCAGTTCAACCAGAAGGCCAAGGCGGCCGGCCAGCCGGTGCTGGGCGAGGCGAGCCCGAAGCTGTACGCGGTCGCGAACAGCAGCAACTACTCGGGTGCCTTCCACGACGTGACCAGCGGCTCCAACCAGGACTTCCCGGCCGGTACGGGCTACGACCAGGTCACCGGCTGGGGCACCCCGATCGCCGACGGCCTGACCACCGCCCTGCTCGGCGGCGGCTCCACCACCCCGCCCGGCGGCTGCACCGCGGCCCAGCTGATCGGCAACGGCGGCTTCGAGACCGGCACCGCCGCCCCGTGGACCACCTCCAGCGGCGTGGTCGACAACAGCTCCTCGCAGGCGGCCCACTCGGGCAGCTGGAAGGCCTGGCTGGACGGCTACGGCAGCGCCCACACCGACACCCTGTCGCAGACCGTCTCGGTGCCGGCCGGCTGCAAGTCCGCCAGCCTCACCTTCTGGCTGCACATCGACACCGCGGAGACCGGCACCACCGCGTACGACAAGCTGACCGTCCAGGCCAACGGCACCACGCTGGCGACGTACTCCAACGTCAACGCCGCCGCCGGCTACGTGAAGCGCACCCTGGACCTCTCCTCCTTCGCCGGCAAGAGCGTGACCATCAAGTTCACCGGCACCGAGGACGGCTCCAACCAGACCAGCTTCGTGATCGACGACGTCGCGCTGAACGTCAACTGACCACCAGCGGGTAGCACCACCTGACCCCCGCCGGGGCGGCGCCGACAGGGCCCGCCCCGGCGGTGTGCGTCCGCCCGTCCCGGCGGGCGGCGCGGGCGAACGGCGAGGGCGTGTGTTTCCGAACTGTTTCAAGATCACTAACCCTTCGGTTCACCTGCCGTGACCCCTGTCATACGCACGACTGATGACGTAGCCTCTCGACCGTGCATAGGGTTCCCCAAAGCTCGGTGAAGCCGTCGGCGGCGAGCCTCGGCGCCGGCCAGGCCCCTCCGAACTCACCTGGCGGGGAGGGTCACCGCATGGCCGCACAGCAGCCTCAGGACTCCGCGCGACTCCGGCTGGTCGGACTGCGCCCGGAGCGCCCCGGCCCGTCCGTACCCGCACCGCCTCCGGCACCCGCGCACGCCGGGCGGGCCACCGCCCCCGGCGGCTTCGCGGACACCCTGCACCTGGCCATCGAGGCCAGCGGCCTCAGCCTGGACAGGATCAGAGCCGCCCTCACCCAACGTGGCGTCAGAGTCAGTGTCACGACGCTGAGTTACTGGCGGCGCGGGCGCAGCCAGCCCGAACGGGCCAGCTCGCTGAGGGCCGTCCACCTGCTGGAGGAACTGCTCGGACTGCCGCACAGCGCGCTCACCTCGCTGCTCGGCCCGCCCCGCCCGCGCGGCCGCTGGGCCGCCGTCGCGAACACCTGCCACCTCGGCCTGGAGGACGTCTGGCCGGGCGAACGGCAGATCGCGGACATCTTCGCCGAGCTGGACGCCCCGCCGCAGGGCGAACTGGAGCGACTGAGCATCCACGACTCGTACTACGTGGACGCCGAGCGGCGCGGCAACCTGCTGCGGATGCGCCAGGTGGTGCGCGCCACCGTCGGCGGCGTGGGCCGCTGCCTGGTCGTGCACAAGGCCGACGAGGAGGCGACCGGCTGCCCGGAGATCACCTCGGTGCGGCACGGCCGGCTGGGCCGGGTCCGGCGCCGCCCGGAGGCCGGCCTGACCGTCGGCGAGCTGATGCTGGACCGCCCGCTGGCGCTCGGCGACAGCACGGTCTTCGAGTACGAGGTGGAGATCCCGCCGGGCGGCCCGACGCTGGAGTACAGCCGCCGCTTCGCCACCCCGGTGCGCGAGTACGTGCTCCAGGTGCACTTCGACCCGGCGGCCGTCCCGGCGCACTGCGAGCGCTACGACCGCGAGCCGGGCGCGGACGTCGACCACCGCCGCGAGCAGCTCTGGATCGGCGCCTCCGCGAGTGCCCACGTGCTCGCCCCGGACCAGCAGCCCGGGCACATCGGCATCCGCTGGGAGTGGCAGTAGCCGCCCCCCCGGCGTCCAGTCATCCCTGACATCCAGCCGCCCCCGCCGGCCTCGAACCGGCCCGCGCACCCCCGCCACGCCTGACCGACCGCCAGGCCCCGCACCGGCACTACCGTCTCCTCCTCGCCCCCGCCACGCCCGGGCCGCCGAACGGTTGTCACCCGTCCGGCGCAATCCGCCGTGCCACCTTCCGCCCGCTTTGGGACTTTGGTCCCGATAACACGCGGGGCCGGCCCGGGAAGGCCAGTCCTGTCACGCCGTCAGGCGTCGACCAGGAAGACCGCAGGAAAGAGGCGGAGCATGACCCGTACCGACCACCTGTCCCCGCTGCTGGAGTTCGACGAGGTCGAACCGGACGAGGACTGCATATGCGGGGGCTGCAGCGCCCGCCGCCGCGCCCGGCTGCACGCCGCACCGGTCCACGAGGGCGGGCACGCCGCGGCCCGCAGCATCCGCCGCCGGGCCGCCGTGCTGATGGCCGCCGTCGGCACCGCGGTGGGCGGCGGGACGGCCGCCGCCGGACACGCCACCGCCGCCCCCACCCCCGGCCCCACCCCGGGCGGCAGCAGCACCGCCCAGCCCCCGCAGACCCCGCAGGGCGAGGTCAGCGGCCTCTACGGACAAGCGCCCGGCGCCCGCGCCTTCGCCGCCCCGCGCGCCGCCACCCAGCCGCCCACCCGGGCGCAGATCATCCAGCGCGCCCAGGGCTGGGTCGACCAGCAGGTGCCGTACGGCATGGGCAGCTACTGGTCGGACGGCTACCGCCAGGACTGCTCCGGCTTCGTCTCGATGGCCTGGGGCCTCGGCAGCAGCCAGACCACCTGGACCCTGCCGAACTTCGCCGAGCGGATCGGCAAGGCCGACCTCCAGCCCGGCGACGTGCTGATCTACAACAACCCGGCCAGCCCGCAGTCCGGGTCGCACGTGACGATCTTCGGCGGCTGGACGGACTCCTCCCTCACCCGCTACCTCGCCTACGAGCAGACCTCCCCCGGCACCAAGAAGCGCGACACCCCGTACGCCTACTGGAACAACTCCGGCGCCTACGTCCCGTACCGCTACACCGGCCTGTCCGGCGGCAGCAACGACGGCGCCCCGGCCACCGCCTTCCCGGGCGCGGACAAGTTCGGCCCCGGCGCGAACAACGCGTACGTCACCGAGCTCGGCCGGCTGCTGGTGCAGCGCGGTGGCGCCCGGTTCTACTCCGAGGGGCCCGACCCGCGCTGGGGCGAGGCCGACCGGCGGGCCACCCAGGCCTTCCAGGAGGCCCAGGGCTGGCGCGGCGCCGAGGCCGACGGCATCCCCGGCAAGGACACCTGGGACTACCTGGTCAACGGCAAGGGCCGCGCCATCGGCGCCGGCACCACCCCGCTGCCGCCGCCGCCGGTCCAGCCCGGCACCGGGGCGCCCGCCTTCCCCGGCCGGCAGTACTTCGGCCCGGGTCAGAACAACGACCAGGTCCGCCTGCTGGGCGAGCAGCTGGTCCGCAAGGGCTTCGGCGGCTCGTACGGCGTCGGCCCCGGCCCGCGCTGGAGCGAGAGCGACCGGCGGGCCGTCCAGGCCTTCCAGCAGGCCCAGGGCTGGCGCGGCGCCGAGGCCGACGGCTACCCCGGCCCGGACACCTGGCGCCGGCTCTTCGCCTAGGCCCTGTCCGGCCGATCTTGGCGGATCAGCCCGCGGCGTTGGGCGCCCGGCTGGGCGTGCGCCCAAATCGTCCTCGTACTGGACGTACTTGGGCGATTCGGGCGTGCGTCCAGGCGGGATGCGTAATGGGGGTACCTCCCGGCCGAAGGCTGGGGGAGTCGCGGGCCCGGCAAGATCGGCCGGACAGGGCCTAGCCCGTGAACGGCGTGGTGCCCGCCCGGCGGGCGCCACGCCTCACCCCTGCGGCTTCGACGACATCCAGTGGAAGAGGCCCATCGCCACGCTGGTGGCCAGGTTGAAGCTGGACACCCCCGGCTGCATCGGCACCGAGACCAGGTGGTCCGCCCGCGCCTTGAGCTCCGCCGAGACGCCGTGCCGCTCGGTGCCGAAGGCGAGCAGCGCGTCGTCCGGGAACGGCAGCGTCCGGATGTCCGCGCCCTCCGGGTCCAGCACGTACAGCGGCCCGGCGGGCAGCTCCGGCAGGGCCAGCCGCTCCACCGCGGTGGCGAAGTGCAGGCCCGCGCTGCCGCGCAACACGGTCGGGTGCCAGGGGTCCAGATCGCCGGTGGTCACCACGCCGGTGGCGCCGAAGCCGGCCGCCAGCCGGATCACCGCCCCGACGTTGCCCAGGTTGCGCGGGTTCTCCAGCAGCACCACCGGGGCCGGGCGCGGGCGCCGGGCCAGGGCCGCCAGGTTCGCCCCGACGGACGGCCGCGCGGCCAGGGCGACCACCCCGGTCGGGTGCAGCCGGGGTGCCAGCGTCCGCAGCCGGTCCTCGGGCAGCTCCACCGCCAGCGCGTCCAGTGCCGGGGCGACGTCCGGCGCCAGTTCCCCGGCCAGGGCCAGCAGCGCCGCCCGGTCGGCGGTCAGCACCCGCCGGACGTCCCCGCCGAAGCGCAGCGCGTGCTTCAGCGGGTGGAACCCGTCCAGCAGGACGGCCCCCGGCTCCCGCTCCGCCGCCCGCCACGCCCGCAGCACCTCGTCGTCCATGGCGTTCATGGCGTTCACTCTGCCACCTCGTCCGAGGCCGTCTGATTCAGGGCCACCTGATCCAGGACCGTCTGATCCGAAGCCACCCCGACCGGGACGATCCCGCCGGGGTCGGGCTCGCCCGGGTCGGGCTCGCCCGGGTCGGCGGCCAGCCCGGCGAGCGCGAGGTCGAGGTGCCGGTGGACCAGCGAGCCGTCCGCGTCGAGCGCGGCCAGCGCGCCCGGCAGCGGGCGGGACACCCGGACGCAGAGCA
Organism: Kitasatospora sp. NPDC127121; assembly: GCF_042677305.1. Taxonomy (NCBI): domain Bacteria; kingdom Bacillati; phylum Actinomycetota; class Actinomycetes; order Kitasatosporales; family Streptomycetaceae; genus Kitasatospora; species Kitasatospora sp. NPDC127121. Next base: position 23,235 of record NZ_JBHXTQ010000060.1, read on the forward strand.
GCACCAGGTCGCCCATCCCCACGTCGGCCCGCAGCCGCCCGGCGTCCTGGGCGGCGCGCAGCAGTGCCTCGACGACGGTGACGGCGTCGCGGCGGACGGCGACCAGGTCCTCGTCCACCACCAGCCGCTCCAGCAGCACCACGATCGCCGCGCCCATCCGCAGGTCGGCGGCGGCGTGCACGAAGCGGCGCAGCGCCCGGTACGGGTCGGTCTCGTCGCGGCGGGCCTGTGCGGCGGCCTCGGCGAGCCGGGCCAGCAGGTCGGTGACCAGGGCGCGGACCAGGGCCTCCCGGTCGGGGAAGCGCCGGTAGAGGGTGGCCGGGCCGACCCCGGCCCGCCGGACCACGGCGTCCAGCGGGGCGTCCGGGCCCCGTTCCAGGAACACCTCGCAGGCGGCGTCCAGGATCCTGCGCCGGCTGCGTTCCGCGTCGGCCCTCATCGGCAACTCCCTAACCGGAGAAATTCTCTCCCCCTATGCTAGCGTCCAGTGAAGCGGAGAAAATCTCTCCGCATCGTTGAGGAGCCGAGGAGTGACGCCGTGACCACCACCGCGCTCACCGTCCACACCGACATCGACGGCACCAGCCACCCGCGCGAGGCCGTCCTCGCCTGGGAGCTCGACCGCGCCCGCACCGCCCTGCGGCTGCTCAAGCAGCGCCTCGGCGACGACCGGACGCGCGAACTGCTCACCCCCGACACCACCGCCGCCGACACCGCCCTGGCCGCCTGGGCCCACGCCTCCGGCGGCCGGTGGAGCACCGCCGTCACCGAGCTCACCGCCACCGGCATCGACGCCGACCGCTTCCTCACCTGGTGGCAGGGCCGCCTGCACGCCCCCGACCGGGACGCCCTGCTCGCCGCCAACCCCGAGCACTACCTGGCCGACTCCACCGGCGAACGGGTCGAGATCATCGAGACCCTCGGCACCGGCCCGGCCCGCTTCTTCCTGCGCTTCCACGACGACGTCCCGATCGCCGGGCCCGGCCACCAGGCCTTCCCGGTCCGCATCGGCGGCACCGGCACCCTCGCCGACGGCACCGAGGTGCTGCGGGTGATGCACGAGTTCGCCGACACCCCGGACGGCCTGCGGATCCGCCTCACCGTCCAGTTCCCCGAGGCCGCCCCCGCCCTCCTCGGCACCGGCCACCAGTGGCACTTCGCCTGCGAGTTCGCCAACTGGCTGGAGGCCGCCGCCCGCGCCGCCTGACGCCCCGGCGCCGTTCGCCTCCCGTTCGCCCTTCGAGGAGGGGCGAACGGGGGGCGAACGGCGCCTACTGCGGCCCCCGCACGTCCTCCCGCCCCCGCAGCGCCCGCTCCAGGTCCTTCAGCGCCTGCCCCAGCAGCCGCGTCCCCGCCCGCACCACGTCCCGCTGCACCCCCGCCGGCGCCTGCGCCAGCCGTTCCTCCAGCCGCGCCTGCGCCTCCCGCACGGCGCCGAACTCCACCGGCTGCCCGGTGAGCAGCGCCGCCCCCGCGAGCGCGGTGGCCAGCCGCAGCTCCTCCGCGTACTCCGCCGTCCCCGGCACCGGGTCGGCGTCGGCGGCCGGCAGGTGCGCCTCCAGCAGGACGGCGACCCGCCCCAGGTGCCCGACGGCCGCCCGGGCCCGGTCGACCTGGCGCCGGGACACCCCGGGCAGCCCGGAGGCGTGCCGGCCCGGTTCGGCGTCGGCGCGCTGCATGGCCTGGAGCAGTTCCGAGCGGGCCTCCCGGGAGTCCAGCAGCGCGGCCCGCACCGCCCGCCCGCGCGGCGCGGCCGGGTCCTCGTAGCAGGCGACCACCGCGGCCGCGTACCGCCCGGCGGCGGCGAGCCACTCGGCCAGCCGCTCCCCGAGCCGGGCGGTCTGCCAGGTCGGGAAGAGCGCGTACGTCACCAGCGCCACCGACCCGCCGAGCAGGGTGAGCCCGACCCGTTCGAAGGCCGTCGTGAGCGGGTTCCCGGCCTGGAGCCCGAGCAGGAACACCACGTACGTCGAGATCCCGACCGTCGTCAGCGCGTACCCGGTCTGGAACGCGAGGTACGACCCGCCGATGCACAGCACGGCCAGCGCGGCCAGCACCCACTCCCCGGGGTGGGTGAACTGCACCACCAGCGTCGAGACGGCGACCCCGACGACCGTCCCGGCCAGCCGGGCGACACCCCGGCTGTAGGTCTGGGCGAAGTCCGGCCGCATCACCATCGCGGCGGTCATCGGCGCCCAGTAGCCGTGGTGGAAGCCGACCAGCCGGGCCAGCAGGTAGGCGACGGTGACCACCCCGGCGAGCCGGACGGCGTGCTGGAAGATCGCCGAGCGCGGCCGCAGCTGCCGGCGCACCGTCCGCAGCGCGACCGGCAGCATCCGGAGGATCGACGGCTTGTGCAGCGCCCCGCCCGCGCCGATCACGGGCGTGGTGATGGTGTCCGCGTCGCCCCGCTCCAGCGTGTCCGCGGCCTTGCGCAACAGCCCGCCCAGCCGGCGGGCCGACCGCCGGGCCGCCCCCTGCAGCCGCGGCCCCTCGTCCGGCGGGACCAGGGTGAGCGTGGGCGCCGAGCGGGGCAGCCGGACGGGGTCGCCGGTGCGGACGGCCCGGGCCAGGGCGTCCATGACCTCGGCGGCGGCCGCCAGCACCTCACGGGCCCGGTCGCGTTCGGGCCCCTCCTCCGGGGCGCCCACCTTGGGGTCGGCGAGCGCGGCCAGGGTGGGCCGGATGCGCTCGGCGAGGCCGCGCAGGCCGCGCAGTTCGGCCGGCCGGTGGCGGTCCTGCCAGGGGGTCAGGGCGGCGGCGTGCCGGGCCGTCATGAACGGCGCCGGGTCGACGTGCGCGGTCGGATCCTGCCTCAACCTGCGCGCGTAGTCGGCGAGTTCCGCGTAGGTGTCGGCGAGGGCGTCCCGCTGGGCACTCCAGCTCCCGATCGGCCACAGGGTGATGACGACGGCTTGGACGACCCCGCCGAGGGCGGCGACCAGCCCGTGTCCGAGCGCGGCGGTCGCGCTGACCGGGAGCTGGACGACGATCAGCATCACCGAGACGGTGTTGGTCGCGACCACCCCGGCGGTCGGCCCGATCGCCCAGGCGAGCCCGGCGCCGAAGGCCCACACCGCGAGCAGCACCGGGAACAACCCGGGCACCCCGGCCGCCAGGTAGCCGAGGAAGGTGCTGACCCCGAGCCCGGCCCCGGCCACGACGGCGAGGCTGGCCCGGGGCCGGAAGCTGCGCTGGAAGGTGGCCGTGCCGGCGATGAAGGCGCCCATCGCGGCCGAGGTGGCGAGCGCGACCCCGCCGAGCGCGAGGGTGGGGAAGAGCACCAACGCCACCGCGACGGCCCCGCGCAGGGCCCGCTTGGGGTCGGTGAGCGCCCGGTCGAGGGTGAGTCCGGTCCGCGCGGTGTCGCGAAGGGCGGCGAACCAGGACATACGGGTCAGCCTAGGGCACGCCCTCGGCGACCGGCGCTCGTGACCGCCGGATCCGCCGCAGCCGCGCCGCCGCCCAGAGCAGCGCGCCGGTCGGCAGGAACACCGCGTCCGCCGCGATCATCGCGAGCGAGAACACCGGCAGCCCGAGCAGCAGCGCGATCCCCAGGTGCTCGGCCAGCAGCACGGCCAGCAGCACGTTCTTGACCCGCCGGTTGAGCAGCGTGAACGGGAACGCGACCTGCACGACCACCGTGCCGTACGAGATCAGGAAGACCGGCAGCAGCGCCGAGCCGACCAGCCCGGACAGCCACGGCCAGGGCGTGAAGTAGTCCAGGTGCAGCGGGTAGTACAGCGCGGTGCCGTCCTGCCAACGCGAGCCCTGCACCTTGTACCAGCCGGCCGTCGCGTAGATCAGCACCACCTCGACGGCGATCACCAGCATCGCGCAGTTGTGCACCATGTTCGCCAGCGCGTCGAGCACCGCGCGCGGTTCGCCGTCCGGCCGCAACCGCCCGAGCGTCCACCAGAGCCCGGCCACCGCCCAGAGCCCCCAGAACAACGGCGCCCAGCCGACGTACGGGAAGGTCCGGACCGTCCAGGTGAGGCTCTCACCGGAGAAGCCGCCGACCTGGCAGGCCGCCAGGACGGCGCCGAGCAGCACCCAGAGCACCACCCCGGCCCGCCCCGGCCGGGCCCGCCGGGCGTCCAGCGACCACACCTCGGCACAGCGGGTGAAGACCAGGTAGACCGCCATCAGGTGGACGACGTTGTCACCGCCGTCGCCGAGGAAGACGTTGCGGTTCTGCAGCGACAGCACGGTGACCAGGAACAGCACCGCACTCGCCCTGGTCCGCCAGCCCAGCACCACCGCGACGGCGGCCAGCACCGCCAGGTGGTAGACCAGCTCGGACCAGGGCCGCCCGCCGAACCACGGCAGCACGGTGAACGCCCCGTTGTCGGTCAGCAGCCGCTCGGCCAGGTCCATCGACCAGGGCGACCGGTCCCCGTACAGCACCCGCCGGTTGGGCCACTCGCGCAGCAGGTAGGCGAGCCAGACCAGCCCGAAGCCGATCCGCACCACGGCGGCCTGGTGGCGGCCCAGCGCCCGCCCGGTGAAGGCCGCCATCGCCCGGGCGGCCAGGTCGGCCGGGCCGGGCCCGCGCGGCGCCGGGTCGGGCCGGGGCCCGGGGGCCGAGCCGGCGGCGGGCGGTTGCCCGGCCTGGCGCGGGATGCCCTCCGACCACCGCTGCTCGGGCTGCGGCGATACCTCCGGCGAGAACTCGGGCGAGAACTCGGACGCCACGTCGGGCGAGAGTTCGGGCGACACCTCCGGCGACACCTCGCTCACCCGAGCTCCCGGTAGTCCTCGTCGTCCACCGGCCACCAGGGCAACTCCCGCACCTTCGGCGCCGGTGGCGCGGCCTCGCCGCTCCAGGACGGCGGTGGGACGGTCACCGCGGTGGCCCGGAACTCGATCTCCAGGATCCGCTCGCCGTCCACCTCCCGGCCGATCCGCTGCAGCGCGATCCGCTTGAGGTACTGCTCGGCGAGCCTGCCGCGGGTGTTGGTCAGTGCCTCGTCCTGCGGGTTGTGCGAGCCGTCGTAGAAGTCCCAGGCCCGGCGCAGCAGGTTCTGGTCGACGTGGCTGGGGGCGGGGTTGTGCCGGATCGCGGCGAGGTCCTGCGCGGTCAGCCCGGTCCAGTCGCGGGTGCGGGTAGTGCCGTCGGCGGCGGCCGTGCGCACCCGGGCGTCCAGGCTGACGTTCTGCTGCAGCGGATTCGGCGCGAACAGCCGCCAGTTCTGCTCGAACTCCGGGTACACCAGGCCGTCGACCTCGTCCCGGTACTGCCGGGACAGCGAGTTGGCCGGCGCGACGTGCAGGAACACCGCCGCGAGGAAGAGCCCGGTGCCGACCACCAGCACCGCCGCGGTCAGGCCGAGCACGAGCTGCGCGGGCGTCGACCAGACCCGTCCGGCGGCCGGGCGGTCCGTCGTCTCCGTCATGGCCTCCCCGGCCCGGTCGGCGCGCCGCCCGGGTCCCGTCCCGGCGCGGTCGCGCGCCCATCCTGCCCTACCGGGCGAACACGACGGTGCCGGACGGGGCCACCGGACCACGGGGCTACGAGGCCACAGACCTACAGACCTACAGGACGAAGGCGTCCTGGTCGGTGCTGCTCACCATCGGACGGCCCGCGCCCTCCCAGGCGTACATGCCGCCGTCCACGTTCACCGCGTCCCGGCCCTGCTGCACCAGGTACTGGACGACCTGCGCGGAGCGGCCGCCGACCCGGCAGAGCACGTACAGCTTCCCGTCCGGCAGTTCGCCGATCCGGGCGATGACCTCGCCGAGCGGGATGTGCAGCGCGCCGTCCACGTGGCCGGCGTCCCACTCGTCCTGCTCGCGCACGTCCAGCAGGGCTGCATCGGCGGGCACAGCGGCGGCGGTGGTGGAGGGGATCTGCGCGAACATCGTGTGGCTCTCCTGGGGCTGGGTCGGGTCGGTGCCATTGTCGCCCACCGGCTGCCGGTGGCCGTCGCCCGCCGCGGCCGGGGCGCCGAGCAGCCGCTCCAGTTCGGCCTGCTGGGCGGCGGCCTTGGCGAGCAGTTCCTCGGCGAGCTGCTCCAGCAGCCGGTCCGGGTCCTGCGGGGCCAGCGCGAGCAGCTGGCCCATCGGGGTCTGTTCCAGCCGGACCTGCTCGGTGGCGGTCTCGGTGATCTTGCCGGTCAGCCACTCCAGCCGGCGGCGCAGCCACTCCAGCCGGTCGGGGGAGTCGGTGCCGGGCGCGGCCTCGGGCGCGGTGGACCACTCGGCGGACAGGCCCTCCAGCGCGGCGGCGTCGCCGACCGCGTAGGCCTCGTTCACCCGGGCCAGGAACGCGGCCCGGCGCTGCTGCTCGGCCGGGTCGGTGCTGAGGTCGGGGTGGGCCCGGCGGACCAGCTCGCGGTAGATCCGCTGGGCGTCCCGCCCGGGGCGCACCCGGGCCGGCGCGGCGGGCGGCGGCGGGGCCGCCTCCTGCTCCCGGACGGAGTCGAACAGCGCGTCGAGGTCGGGCAGTTCGTCGACCTGCCGGCGGGCCTCGGCGGCCCGGCGGAGGTCCTCGGGGTGCCCGGTCCTGGCCGCGACCGCCTCGGCGACCAGCGCCTCCAGCTCGTCCAGCCGGGCGTAGAGCGGGCCCAGCAGCTGATGGTGGATCAGCGCGAAGTTGTCGATCTCGACCCGCAGCGTCTGCACGTCGACGTCCATGCTGAGCCAGGCGAGTTCGGCGGCGGCGACCCGCTCCTCCAACTCCTGCTGCTGCGGGTCCGTCCAGCGGACGGGGCTCTGCGCGGTCACTTCTCGCCTCTGTCTCGTCCGGCCGGCTGCGTCCTGCGGAGCCGCCTCGCGGGGTGGCCCGGCCTGCCACCCTACCCTCGCGCGCGAAAGCCCCGTCCGGGTGAACGGGGAGTGCGAACCGGCGCGCGCCGCACGGCACGCAACCGATCCTGAGGAATCTCCCCGTTTCGCTATCACGCCCGGGCCGGTCCGTGCTTCGCTAGGGCGTGTCTGATGATTCGCGTCGGATCAGCGCGCGGCGTCGGGCACCCGGCGGACTCGTTCAGACACGCCCTCAAGCCCGGCACGATCCACAGGACACGCCCCGGGTTTCCGCACAGCGTGCCTTCCTCCGGAGAGACGGCCGCCTCCAGGCGTGGCGGCCAGGCGGGAGCAGACCGAATCCATGGTGGCCGAGTCCAACTCCACACCGCGTCCGGCGGACGCCGAGGCCGTACCGGGTGACCACCCGACCGGCGTGGCCGCCCTGGTCCGGCTCGCCCTCGTCCTGATCGACCGGGCCGGACGGATCGCCCAGTGGAGCCGGGCCGCCGAGGAACTGTTCGGGCACCGCGCCGAGGTCGCCCACGACCGGCCGGCCAGCGGACTGCTGCCCGCCGTGGAGCCGCTCGCCGCCCCCGGCCAGGCCGCCGGGTCCGCCGTACGCCGCCGCTGCGACGCCCTGGACACCCTGGCCGCGCTGACCGCCGACGGGCGCCCCTGGGCCGGCCAGCTGGCTGTCATCGACCGCGAGGAGCACCTGCGCGACGTGCTCTGGTGGGCCTGGCCGCTGCCCGACCCGTTCGGCGGCCTGCTCGCCCTCGCCGCCGACGCCCGACCGCTGCGCACCGCCGGCCCCCGGCTCGCACTCGGCGAGCGGCTGCTGCCGTTCGCCGCCACCCCGCCCGCCCGGGGCGGCTTCCACCGGCTGGGCGCGGCCCTGACCCCGCCCGGCCGGCTGCGCGCCGGTCTGCTGTCGGCCGACCGGCTGGCCGGGCTGCTACCGGCCGGTTCGGCCGCCCGCCGGGCGCTGCTGCTCGACGTGCTGGACCAGGCCGGTCTGCCCGCCCTGCGGCTGGACCCGGCCACCGTGCTGCCGGTCCTGCCCGCCGACCCGCAGACCGCCGCCGCGCACGCCGCCGCCGGACTCGGCCGCCGCTACCCGACCGCCCAGCAGCGCGCCGCCCGGGTCGGCCCGCCGCCGCAGCCCGAGCAGTCCGCGCCCCCGGCCCGGACGGTCCGGGGGCGGACGCCCGGCCCGCTGCCGGCCCAGCGCGAGACCGCCGAGCGGTCCGCGGCCGCCCAGCCGTCCGGCGCCGTCGGCGCCCCGGCGGGCGTCCCACCGACCACCCCGGCCCCGACCATCCCGACGACGACCACCCCGCCCCCGACCGCCCCGCCCCCAACCGGAGGAGGAGCCGCCATCGAGCCGGCCGCCGCCGAACCGCCCGCCAACGGCCGTCCGCCCCGCCGTAGCGACCAGCCCCCCACCGGCGCCGAGGGCGCCCCGTCCGGGCGGCTGAGCCCGTTCCTGACCAACGGGCAGGCCGGCGAGCAGCTGGCACTGCTGAACGAGGTCGGCGGCAAGGTCGGCACCACCCTGGACCTCGGCTTCACCGCGCACGAGCTCTGCCAGGTGCTGGTCCCCCGGGTCGCCGACTTCGCCTGCGTGGACCTGGTGGACGGGCTGATCTCCGACTCCGAGCTGCCGGCCGCCCGCCCGGACGACGACACCATGCTCCGCCGGGTCGCCCTGGTCTACAACGAGACCGGCGGCGCCTGGGACCACGTGCTGTCCGAGGGCTCGCTGGTCAGCATGCCTCGCCGCACCCCGCCGGGGATGGCCCTGCAGCTGAACCAGCCGGTCCTGGTCCCGGTGATCAGCGCGGACGTCGCGGTCGACTACGCGATCGCGCTCGGCGGGGCCCGGCTGGCCCAGGTGGTCTCCGGCCGCTCGATGCTGGTGGTGCCGCTGTCCGCCCGGGGCACCGTGCTGGGCATCCTCAAGCTGCTCCGGCTGCCGGACCGCGCCCCCTTCGACGAGAGCGACGCCGCCACCCTCAAGGAGCTGGCCGTCCGCGCCGCGCTCTCCCTGGACAACGCCCGGCTGCACCGCGCCGAGGCCAGGGTGGCCACCACCCTCCAGCGCTCGATGATCCCGACCCGCCCGCCGCAGATCCCCGGCGTCCAGATCGCCCACCGCTACCTGCCGGGCGACCCGAAGGCCGAGGTCGGCGGCGACTGGTTCGACGCGATCCAGCTGCCCGGCAGCCGGGTCGCCCTGGTGGTCGGCGACGTGATGGGCCACGGCCTGCACTCGGCGGCCGCGATGGGCCGCTTCCGGACGGCCATGCAGACCCTCGCCGCGCTCGACCTGCCGCCCGGCCAGCTGCTGCGGCACCTGGACAACCTGGCCCACAAGCTCGGCGACGACCACCTCGCCACCTGCCTGTACGCGGTCTACGACCCGATCAACCGGACCTGCGAGCTGGCCAGCGCCGGCCACGTCCCGCCGGTGCTGGTGCACCCGGACGGCTCCGGCGAGCTGCTGGAGATCCCGGCCGGCGCGCCGATCGGGGTCGGCGGGGTGCCGTTCGTCGCCAAGACCATCGACGTCTCGGACGGCTCGATGCTGGTGCTGTGCACCGACGGCCTGGTCGAGGTCCGGGGCGGCGACATAGGAGCGGGCCTGGCCGCGCTCTGCGGCAATCTGATCGACCCGCGGCAGAGCCCCGAGCAGGCCTGCGACGTGGTGCTCAAGCGGCTGCACTCGGACGACCGGAAGGACGACGTCGCCCTGCTGGTGGCCCGCTTCGACGGGGTCGCCCCGTCCGAGGTGGCCACCTGGGACCTCAGGGTGGACCACCGCGAGGTGCGCCGGGCCCGCTCGCTGGTCCGCGAGCAGCTGGCCGGCTGGCACCTGGAGGCGCTCAGCGACATCACCGAGCTGCTGGTCAGCGAGCTGGTCACGAACGCCGTCCGGGTGGCCCGGGACCGCGTCCGGCTCCAGCTGATCCGGGTGGACAAGCTGCTGGTCGAGGTCAGCGACGACAACCACAACCTGCCGTCGCTGGAACCGGCCGAGCAGTTGGGCGAGACCGGCCGCGGCCTCACTCTGGTGACCAAGCTCGCCGAGCGCTGGGGCACCGCCCGCAAGGCGGTCGGCAAGGTGGTCTGGTTCGAACTCCCCCTGCCGCACGCCTGACGGCCGGCTGCCCGACGGCCGTCAGACGGCGGGTGGGTCAGGGGACGAGCGCGCCCGCCGGGCGCCGCCGGGCCTCCACCGCGACCTCCCGCGACGCGGTCGCGGCCACCGAGGTGGCGGCCCCGACCCCGGCCAGCACCCGCGGCCAGAAGTCCCCGAACACCTCGACCGCGACGGCGAGCAGCAGCGCGGTGATCACCGCGACCACGTGCTCCAGACCGGCCAGGTTCGGCAGCACGACCGCCTCGCCGACCATCATGACCACCACCAGGCCGGCGGTGAGCCAGGCCCGGCAGCGGAACGCGATGCAGATCGCCAGCGCCACCACCGCGGCCGACGGCCCGGTGTCCCGCACGTAGGCGACCCACTTCGGGAAGCCGAACAGGTGATCCGGGCCGAGCGCCACGCCGATCCGGGCGAACAGCGTGCCCGCCAGGGTGCAGGTGTAGGCCACCACCAGGGTCATCCGCCGGCCGAGCACGATCTCGGCGACGCCGAAGACCACGAACACCTGGGCCAGTGCGCCCCAGACCGGCAGGTCCAGCGCCGGCACGTACAGCGAGAGCGGGGTCCGCAGCAGCGAGACGTCCAGCGGCAGCGCCGCCTTCACCACCCCGATGCGGTTGACGAAGTGCTCACCGCCCGGCAGGTGCTGGGTGATGCTGAACAGGAGGATCAGAAACGTCGCCGCCGTGGCCATCGGAACGGCGGCGAACTTCTTGCGCACCACCGCGTCCCGCACCGTCGCGTACAACGTCCCCCACTCGGCGGCAGCAGCCGATCTGGCCAACACCAGCGACCCCTCCCGCACGCCCCCCGCGTGGGTCCTGTCCATCACAACCGTTACTCCCGAATCCCCGAACTTTCTGAGCTACTCCAACATTAGAAGCCTCTTAACAAATCCACATCGGCATAGATGCGGATCAGGGTCATCCTCTGGGGGGAGGGATATCCCTGACCTCACCCCCTATCCGACCGCCCGGTCCCCTCCGCCCCCCGGCGGAGGGCTACCCCTTCCCGTCCCGCGCCGCGACCGGGAGCCGGGGCGCCACCACGGCGGCCCCGGAGTGCCGGCGGCGGAACAGGGCGGGCAGGCTCGGCGCGACGATGAAGCCCTCGGCCCGCGCGCTGGCGATGCCGATCCGCGGGATCTCGCTGCTCTTCTCGAACAGCAGGTAGCGGGGCTCCCAGATCGGCCGGTACTTGGCGTTCGCGCGGTACAGCGACTCGATCTGCCACCAGCGCGAGAAGAAGCCCAGGACGGAACGCCACAACCGCAGCACCGGGCCGGCGCCGAGCCGCGAACCGCGCTCGAAGACCGAACGGAACATCGCGAAGTTCAGCGACACCCGCTTCAGCCCGACCTCCTCGGCACGCTGCAGCAGCTCGATGACCATGAACTCCATCAGGCCGTTCTCGGTGTCCCGGGCCCGGCGCATCAGGTCCAGCGAGAGCCCGTCCGGGCCCCACGGGACGAAGCTCAGCAGCGCCTTGAGCTCGCCGTCGCCGTCGTGGCACTCCAGCATCACGCAGCGGCCGTCGCCCGGGTCGCCGAGCCGGCCGAGCGCCATCGAGAAGCCGCGCTCGGTCGCCCCGTCGCGCCACTGGTCGGCCTTGGCCACCAGTTCGGCCATCTCGCACTCGGGGATGTCCTCGTGCCGGCGGATCCGCGTCGTGTACCCGGCCCGCTTGACCCGGTTGTACGCCTGGCGGACCACCCGCATCGCCCGGCCGTCCAGCGAGAACTCGTCCAGCTCGACGATCGCCTCGTCGCCCAGCTCCAGCGCGTCCAGCCCGTGCCGGGCGTAGATCACCCCGGCCTCCTCGGAGGCGCCCATCACGGCCGGCGCCCAGGCGTGCTCGCGGGCCTCGGCCAGCCAGGTGTCGATCGCGCCCGGCCAGGCCTCCGGGTCGCCGATCGGGTCGCCCGAGGCCAGCGAGACCCCGCCGATCACCCGGTAGGTCACCGCCGCCTTGCCGCTGGGGGAGAAGATCACCGCCTTGTCCCGGCGCAGCGCGAAGTAGCCGAGCGAGTCCCGCTCGCCCTGCTTGTCCAGCAGCGAGCGCAGCTTCGCCTCGTCCTCGGGGTTCAGCAGCTCCTTGCCGCGCGGGCTGCGGAAGGCCACGTAGAGCACCAGCAGGAAGAGCACCGCGCCCATCGCGTTGATCGCCGCGTTGACCCAGGTCGGCGAGGAGATCACCGAGCGCAGGTGCTCCGAGGGGTTGATCGTGATCATCCGGCCGACGGAGTAGCGGAAGAGGTCCCAGAAGCCCGCGCCGCCGAGCCCGTTGGTCGCCCAGACCAGCAGCGCGCCGACGACCCCGCCGAACAGCAGCCCGCCGACGAAGGTGGCCGCCGCAGTCTTCGGGTTGGAGCGGTCGCCCTTGGACGTGAAGTCCTTCCGCCCGATGACCAGCGCCAGGACGAACAGGCAGGTCAGCACGGTGGAGATGTAGTTGAGCGGGTGGGCCTTGAACCGCTCGCCGGGCATCACCATGGCCAGCAGGTACAGCACCGCGAACATGCTGGCCAGGGCCGCGTTGAAGATCCAGGCGGCCCGCTTGCGCCGCCGCATCGCGATGGCCAGGAAGACCGCCAGCACCGCGCTGGCCAGACCCGAGGTCATCAGGTACGGGGTGAAGTACTCACCCTCGTTGTGCTCGTTGACCTGGTTCCCCCACGGCACCAGCAGCACCGTCGCCACGTTCAGCAGCGCCAGCAGCCGGAGGTACCACACGGAGACGGCGGCGGCCCGCGGGCGCCAGCGGTCGAGCACGCCGACGGGCCGGGGCCCGGTGGACGTGGCGGAAGGCTCCGACTTCACAGTGGACGACACAGCTCAATTCCAAACGATCAGATGGTGGGGCGCATCCGCACACGGCCCGGCGACGGGTGCCCGCAGGGGCCCGACGGACTGACCGGCGGCCCTCACCTCGACCGGGCGCCCACTGAATGGAGCAGGCCGACAAAGGGCAGCCAACTCCATGGTTCCCCACCCGGCCTGAGAATTGCGTGAACCGGGTAGCGGATTCCCACCCCCGCCATGTGGCGGGGGTAAGGACCGCCATCCGTTCGGCGCCCCACCCCGGCTACCCCTACCCTCGAAACGACCCGCGCGGACCGCCCGACCCCGGCCGCCAGAACCGAGGAGGCACCATCACCGACACCCGCGTGCTGATCGTGGACGACGAGATCCTGGTCCGCTCCGGCCTGGGCCTCATCGTCGGCTCCGCCCCCGACCTGGAGGTCGTCGGCGACTGCTCCGGCGGCCAGGCCGAGGAGCACGTCCAGCGCCTGCGCCCGCACGTGGTGCTCCTCGACATCCGGATGCCGGACCTCGACGGCATCTCGGTGCTGCGCCGGCTGCGCGCCCTGCCGGACCCGCCCGCCGTGGCGATGCTCACCACCTTCGACAGCGACGAGTACATCGGCACCGCGCTGCGGGCCGGCGCCTCCGGCTTCCTGCTCAAGGACACCGCCCCCGAGCAGCTGGTCCACGCCGTCCGGGTGCTCGCGGCCGGCGGCAACATCCTGTCCCCGACCGTCACCCGCACCGTGATCGGCGGCTACGTGGACGGCGGCGGCCCGGACGCCGAGGCCACCTCGCTCGCCCGCACCCTCACCGGCCGGGAGCTCGACGTGCTGGCCCTGCTCGGCGAGGGACTGTCCAACGCCGAGATCGCCGACCGGCTCTTCCTCGGCACCGGCACCGTCAAGGACCACATCAGCGCGATCCTCGGCAAGCTCGGCGCGGCCAACCGGGTCCAGGCGGCGGTGCTCGCCCACCGGGCCGGGCTGGTCCGGCCGAAACCCGGCGACGGGGCATGACGGCCACCGAACAGCTGCCGTCCAGACGGCTCCCGGCCTGGTGCACCGCCCCCTGGCTGATGCTGCTGCTGCCCGCCCTCTACTCCCTCCTGGACGCCGCCCTGGTGGCCCGGAACTCCCCGTGGTGGCAGATCGCGCTCTCCACGCTGGCCGCCGTCGCCCTGCTCTGGCGCCGCCGCTTCCCGGTGGCGGCGCTGCTGCTCACCATGCCCGGCAGCTACGTCGACGACATCTGGCTGGCCCCGATCACCGCCGTCTACACGGTGGCCGCCGAACGCCCCCGCCCGCGGATCGTCATCCCCTGCGCGACCCTGTTCACGCTGGTCGAGTTCTTCCACTGGCCGCTGTCCGAGCAGACCCTCGGACTCAGCCGGGACACCGCGCTCTACGCCATCCAGTCGGTGATGCTGGCCGCCGGCCCGGCCGCCACCGGGCTGCTCGCCCGCACCCGGCGGGAGCTGGCCGCCCGGCTCGACGAGCTGACCCGCGGCCAGGAGCGGGAGAGCCGGCTGCTCGCCGAACGGGTGCTGATCAGCGAGCGCGGCCGGCTCGCCCGGGAGATGCACGACGTGGTCTCGCACCAGGTCAGCCTGATCAGCATCCAGGCCGGCGCGCTCCAGGTGAGCACCGCGGACCCGGCCGCCGCGACCACCGCCCGCACCATCCGCGAACTGGCCGTCCGCACCCTCGACGAGCTGCGCCAGATGGTCGGGGTGCTGCGCAGCACCGCCGGCCCGCGCCCGGACGCCCCGCTCGCCCCGCAGCCCCGGCTGGCCGACCTGCCCCGGCTGATCGCGGAGAGCGGGCTGGCCGCCGACACCGAACTGAACCCCGGTGACCGCCCGTGGCCGGAGGCGGTCGAGCGGGCCGCCTACCGCACCGTCCAGGAGGCGCTCACCAACATCACCAAGTACGCCCCGGAGGCGGCGGTGCACGTGAAGGTCCGGGCGAAGGGGCGCCGGCTGCGGGTCGAGGTGCGCAACGACGCGCCCCCGGTCCACCCGGACGAGATCCTGCCGGGCGGCGGCCACGGCCTGGTCGGCCTGCGCGAGCGCGCACAGCTGCTGGGCGGCTCGCTCAGCGCCGGCCCCACCCAGGACGGCGGCTTCGAGGTCCGCGCCGAGCTGCCCGCCACCCGTTCCTGACCGGGACAACGAGAAAGCCCCGCAGATCCGTAGATCTGCGGGGCTTCGCTGTGCGCGAGGGGGGAGTTGAACCCCCACGCCCTTTCGGGCACTGGAACCTGAATCCAGCGCGTCTGCCTATTCCGCCACCCGCGCATGGGTGTCGTCTTCGTTGCCGACCGATCTTCCGAACCGCTCGGTACCATGTGGTCTTCGCGTTTCCTTGGACCGGCCTCCCTGGTGGGCGGCCCTTCCGACGTGGAAAACAGTAGCACGACCCGGGGGGCCGCTCCGAATCCGTTCTTCGGCGGGACGAAGCGCATCCGAACGGATGCACGACGAACGGGCGAGCGAGTGACGGGAGCCCACCCGGGCGGGCACACCTGGCGTGCCGTACCCGGTATGCGTCACCCTGTGTGTCCGAGCCCACCCCCGGGCACCACGCTGTCCGGGAACCGTACGGAAGGGCCCGGCGTGGATACGATCAGTACGGAAGTACCGCAAGTAGGCACGACCGACTCCCGGCGGGATCCGGTCGGCAGGCAGGCGAACGAACCCTGGAAGGGGGTGTCCCATGGGAGTGCTGAAGAAGTTCGAACAGCGACTTGAGGGTCTCGTCAACGGCACCTTCGCCAAGGTGTTCAAGTCCGAGGTCCAGCCCGTGGAGATCGCCGGTGCGCTGCAGCGCGAGTGCGACAACAACGCGAGCATCTGGAACCGCGACCGCACCGTCGTGCCGAACGACTTCATCGTCGAGCTGAGCCCGCACGACCACGAGCGGCTCAGCCCCTACTCCGGGCAACTGGGCGCCGAGCTGGCCGGCATGGTCCGCGAGTACGCGGAGGCCCAGCGGTACAGCTTCATGGGCCCGCTCCAGGTGAACCTGGAGAAGGCCGACGATCTGGACACCGGCCTGTACCGGGTGCGCAGCCGCACCCTGGCGGCCGAGGAGCCCCAGCAGTACGCCCCGCAGCAGCAGCAGCCCGGATACGACCGCCAGCCGGCCGCCCCGGCCCCCGGCGCACCGTGGCAGCAGACCGGCGCCGGCCAGTACGGCGCGCCCCCGCCGCCGGCCGCGCCCCCGGCGATGCCCCAGGGCCCGCCCGCGACGTCCGGCGGCAACGTCCGCGCCTTCCCTGGCGCCGGCCACGGCGCCTCGCTCCGCCGCTGGATCGAGGTGAACGGCGCCCGCCACCAGATCACCGGCGCGGCCTGCGTGCTCGGCCGCTCGACCGAGGCGGACGTGCGGATCGACGACCCCGGGGTCTCCCGCAAGCACGCCGAGATCCGCCCCGGCACCCCTTCGATGGTCCTCGACCTGGGCTCCACCAACGGCATCGTGGTGGACGGACAGCACACCCAGCGCGCTACGCTCCGCGACGGCTCCCGCATCGTCGTGGGCTCCACCACCATCGTCTACCGGCAGGTCGAAGGGTAGTGTCCGAGTTGTTCGCGCGCCTCGCTCACCGACAGGCGGGCCGGCCATGTCAGAACTGACCCTCACGGTCATGCGGCTGGGCTTCCTGGCCGTGCTGTGGCTGTTCGTCATCGTCGCGATCCAGGTGATCCGCAGCGACCTGTTCGGGACCAAGGTGAACCCCCGCTCCTCCCGCCGCGGCGCCAACGCCGCTCCGGGCGGCGCCGCCGCCGCTCCGGCCGCCGGGCGCACCGCGCAGACCCCGGCCGCAGGCCCCGCGGCGGGCCAGACCCAGGGCGGCGGCCGCCGCCGCGGCGCCCCGACCCAGCTCGTGGTGGTGCAGGGCTCGCTGGCCGGGACCACCGTCGCGCTCCAGGGCCAGACCATCACCCTGGGCCGCGCGCACGACTCCACCATCGTGCTGGACGACGACTACGCGTCCTCCCGGCATGCCAGGATCTATCCGGATCAGACTGGGCAGTGGACGGTCGAGGATCTAGGCTCCACCAACGGCACCTATCTGGACCGGCAGCGCCTGACCGCGCCCACTCCGCTCCAGCCGGGCATGCCGATCCGTATCGGCAGGACCGTCATCGAACTGCGGAAGTAGTAGCGCATGAGGGACAGCATCCCGTCCATGACCCAGAGGGGGGCACAGGTCGCATGACCCTGGTGCTGCGCTTCGCCGCCGGCTCCCACAAGGGACTGATCCGGGAGGGGAACGAGGACTCCGGCTACGCCGGGCCGCGGCTGCTGGCCGTGGCCGACGGCATGGGCGGCGCCGCGGCCGGCGAGGTCGCGTCCTCCGAGGTGCTCGGCTCGATCGTCCGACTGGACGAGGACGTGCCGGGCGCCGACCTGCTGACCCTGCTGGGCGACGCCGTCCAGGGCGCCAACGACCGGCTCCGGCAGATGGTCGAGGAGGACCCGCAGCTGGAGGGCATGGGCTGCACGCTGACCGCGATGCTCTGGACCGGCCAGCGGATGGGCATGGTGCACGTCGGCGACTCCCGCGCCTACCTGCTGCGCGACGGCTCGCTGGTGCAGATCACCCAGGACCACACCTGGGTGCAGCGCCTGGTCGACGAGGGTCGGATCACGCCGGAGGAGGCCGAGACCCACCCGCAGCGCTCGCTGCTGATGCGGGCGCTCGACGGCCGCGGCCAGGTCGAGCCCGACCTGTCGATCCGCGAGGTCCGCGCCGGCGACCGCTACCTGATCTGCTCCGACGGCCTCTCCGGCCCGGTCAGCCACCAGACCCTCCAGGACACCCTCGGCAGCTACTACTCGCCCGAGCAGACCGTGCAGGAGCTGATCCAGCTCGCGCTGCGCGGCGGCGGTCCGGACAACATCACCTGCATCGTGGCGGACGTCATCGACGTCGGTGCCACGGACACCACGAGCGGCCAGTACAACGACGTCCCGGTGGTGGTCGGCGCGGTCGCCGACACCCCGCCGTCCTCGGCCGCCGCGGACCGCTCGATCGCCGACACCCCGGCCGGCCGCGCCGCCGGCCTCGGCCGCACCCCGCAGGGCGCCTTCGGCCCGGCCGAGGGCTACGACGCCGGCTACGGCGCCGCCCAGGGCGGCTTCGGCCCCGCAGAGGGCTACGAGGGCGAGTACGGCTACGGCTCCGGCGAGCCCTCGGTGTACGGCGCCGAGGAGTTCGACGAGGAGCCGCCCGCGAAGCGCAAGCGCAAGGGCCTCACCGTCTCGGTGGCCGTCCTGGTCACCCTCGGCCTGCTCGGCGGCGCCGGGTTCTTCGGCTACCAGTGGACCCAGGACCAGTACTACGTCGCCAAGCAGGGCGACCACGTCGCGGTCTACCAGGGCATCAACCAGAACCTGGCCGGCCTGAGCCTGTCCTCGGTGCACACCGCGTACAAGGACGTCGAGCTCAAGTACCTGCCGCAGGACCAGGCCGAGCACCTGAACAAGACCATCTCGGCCGACAGCCTGGGCGCCGCCACCGCGACCGTCCAGGAGCTCGACGGCTGGGTCAAGCTCTGCAAGAAGGTCGCCGACGCCCGGACCAACCCGGGCGCCCAGGGCACCCAGGCGGCGCAGGCCACCCACGCCGCGTTCCTGGCCGTCACGCCCACCCCGGGCGAGAAGACCCGCCCCCCGGTGGCCCCCACCACTCCGACCCCGGCCACCCCGACCCCGACGGCCCCGAGCCCGACCACACCGGCGCCGAACGCCGCCGCGCCGAACACCGGCCCGTCGGGCGACCTCTCCGGGCTGACCGAGGAGGAGCGCAGCCGGGCCGACTCCTGCCCGAAGCAGTGACCTCCGTGATCCGACATAGGCCCGCCCCGAGCGGGGCAGCCGGCCGTCAGGGAGCGGTCACCACGTGAGCACCTACGACCTGAGCGACGACACCGGCCGGGCCGGCAGGCGCCGGACGGCCACCGACCGCGCCGCCTCCCGGCGCCGGGCCAACACCACCATCTCCCTCCAGGGCGCGCCGAACCGGCGCAACACCGAGCTGGCCCTGCTGGCCTTCGCCGTCGTGCTGCCGATCCTCGCGTACGCCAACGTGGGCCTCGCGATGGACTCCGCGCTGCCGAGCGGAATGGTCGGCTACGGGCTCGGCATGGGCGCGCTGGCGCTGGTCGCGCACCTGCTGGTGCGCCGCTTCGCGCCGTACGCGGACCCGTTGATGCTGCCGATCGCCACCCTGCTGAACGGTCTCGGCGTGGTGATGATCTGGCGGCTCGACAAGGCCGGCAAGCTGCTCAGCGCCAACTTCCCGGCGGCCCGCAACCAGCTGATGTGGTCGGCCCTCGGGATCGGGCTGTTCATCGGCGTGATGGTGTTCCTGAAGGACCACCGGGTGCTCCAGCGCTACACCTACATCTCGATGGTGGCGGCGCTGGTCCTGCTCGCCGCGCCGGCCTTCTTCCCGGCCCGGGCGGAGGACTTCGGCGCCAAGATCTGGATCCGGATGGGCGGCTTCTCCATCCAACCCGGCGAGTTCGCCAAGATCATCCTGACGGTGTTCTTCGCCGGCTACCTGATGGTCAAACGCGACGCCCTCGCCCTGGCCAGCCGCCGCTTCATGGGCCTGTACCTGCCGCGCGGGCGCGACCTCGGCCCGATCGTCGTGATCTGGCTGCTCAGCCTGCTGATCCTGGTCTTCGAGAACGACCTCGGCACGTCCTTCCTGTTCTTCGGCCTGTTCGTGGTGATGCTCTACGTGGCCACCGAGCGGACCAGCTGGATCCTGTTCGGCCTGCTGATGTCGATCGGCGGCGCGGTCGCGGTCGCGATGACCACCAGCCACGTCAAGGTCCGCATCGACGCCTGGCTCGACCCGATGGCCGCCTTCGGAGCACACCCGCCGAAGGGCGCCACCGAGCAGATCGGCCAGTCCCTGATGGCGCTCGGCTCCGGCGGGGTAACGGGCTCGGGCCTCGGCCAGGGCCGCTCCTGGCTGATCAACTTCGCCGCGAAGAGCGACTTCATCCTGGGCTCGTTCGGCGAGGAGCTCGGGCTGACCGGCCTGATGGCGATCTTCCTGCTGTACGCCCTGCTGGTGCAGCGCGGACTGCGCACCGCCCTCGCCGCCCGCGACCCGTTCGGCAAGCTGTTCGCCGTCGGGCTCTCGTCGGCGATGGCGCTGCAGGTCTTCGTCGTGGCCGGCGGCGTCACCGGGCTGATCCCGCTCACCGGTATGACCATGCCGTTCCTCGCCCAGGGCGGGTCGTCCGTGGTCGCCAACTGGGCGCTGGTCGCGATCCTGCTGAAGATCAGCGACAGCGCCCGCCGACCCGGGGTCGAAGCGACTCCGGCCACCGAGGGCCAGGGAGGACCCGTCCGATGAACAAGCCGATCCGCCGGGTCTCGATCTTCTGCCTCGTCCTGATCCTGGCCCTGATGGTGCGCACCAACTGGGTGCAGGGCGTCCAGGCCGACGCCTGGGCCACCAACAAGAACAACAAGCGCCAGCAGTACGACCGGTACGCCCACCCGCGCGGCAACATCATCGTCGGCGGCCAGCCGGTCACGAAGTCCGACTTCGTCAACGGCCTGCGCTACAAGTACAAGCGCTCCTGGGTCGACGGCCCGATGTACGCCCCGGTCACCGGCTACTCCTCCCAGGTCTTCGGCTCCAGCCAGCTGGAGAACCTGGAGGACGGCATCCTCTCCGGCACCGACGACCGGCTGTTCTTCCGCAACACCCTGGACATGCTGACCGGCGAGCAGCAGCGCGGCGGCGACGTCGTCACCACGATCAACGCCAAGGCCCAGAAGGCCGCCTGGGACGGCCTCGGGGACAAGAAGGGCGCCGCCGTCGCGATCGACCCGAAGACCGGCGCGATCCTGGCGCTGGTCTCCACCCCGTCCTACGACCCGGGCACCATCGCCGGCAGCGAGAGCGGCGACTCCAAGGCCTGGACGGACCTCAACGCCGACCCCAACAAGCCGATGCTCAACCGGGCGCTGAAGGAGACCTATCCGCCCGGCTCCACGTTCAAGCTGGTCACCGCGACCGCCGCGTTCGAGAACGGCCTGTACCAGAACATCGACGACCAGACCGCGACGCCGGACCCGTACACCCTGCCGGGCACCCAGACGGTGCTCAACAACGAGTCGCCGCTCGAGAAGTGCGGGAACGCCACGGTCAAGTCGGGGATGGACCAGTCCTGCAACACGGTCTACGCCAAGATGGGCGCGGACCTCGGCAAGGACAAGATGCGGGCGCAGGCCGAGAAGTTCGGCTTCAACAGCACCATCGACACCCCGGTCCGTTCCGAGAAGAGCATCTTCCCGAGCAGCGCGAGCCTGGACGGCACCGCGCAGGACTCGATCGGCCAGCACGACACCCGCGCCACCCCGCTGCAGATGGCCATGGTGTCCGCCGCGATCGCCAACAACGGCAGCCTGATGCAGCCGTACCTGGTCGACCAGGAGCGCTCGGCCTCGCTGACCACCATCTCCAAGCACACCGAGAAGCAGTTCTCCCAGCCGATGAGCCCGGCCACCGCGCAGAAGATGCAGGACCTGATGGTCTCGGTGGTGGAGAACGGCACCGGCAAGAGCGCCAAGATCCCCGGCCTCCAGGTCGGCGGCAAGACCGGTACCGCGCAGCACGGCGAGGACAACGCCGGGCTGCCGTTCGCCTGGTTCACCTCGTGGGCCAAGACCACCGACGGCCAGTCCGTGGCGGTCGCGGTCGTGGTCGAGGACGGCTCCAACAACCGCGACGGCATCAGCGGCGGCCGGCTGGCCGCCCCGATCGCCAAGGCGGTGATGCAGGCCGTCCTCGGCAAGTGAGGAGGAGGCCCGACCGTGAGTGGAAAGTCACGATCGACACCCCCGTCCGGATACCGGTCTGATATCGGCCGACGGCCGACTCCGGTCCGATGCGGTGCGACCGGTAGCGTATCCGCCAGCAGCGGGTGTGCCCGTTGCCGCCCGCGAGACGGCGCACGGCCCGGCCGGAGAACCGGTCGAGACCCGCTCGGCGTCACCCTGAGCGTGCGGGGACACCTACGTCACAACCTCGCCGGCAGGTGAGGGAGAGGGTCGGAACTATGGAAGAGCCTCGTCGCCTAGGCGGCAGGTACGAGCTCGGCGGCGTCCTCGGACGCGGCGGCATGGCCGAGGTGTACCTCGCCCATGACACCCGGCTCGGCCGTTCCGTCGCAGTGAAGACGCTCCGGGCCGACATGGCCCGGGATCCGTCGTTCCAGGCCCGCTTCCGCCGCGAGGCGCAGTCCGCGGCGTCCCTGAACCACCCCGCGATCGTCGCCGTGTACGACACCGGCGAGGACTACATCGACAACATCTCCATCCCGTACATCGTGATGGAGTACGTCGAGGGGTCCACCCTGCGCGAGCTGCTGCACTCCGGCCGACGGCTGCTGCCCGAGCGCGCGCTGGAGATGACCATCGGCATCCTGCAGGCGCTGGAGTACTCGCACCGCGCCGGCATCGTGCACCGTGACATCAAGCCGGCCAACGTGATGCTGACCCGGCAGGGCAACGTCAAGGTCATGGACTTCGGTATCGCCCGTGCGATGGGCGACGCCGGGATGACCATGACCCAGACCTCGGCCGTCATCGGCACCGCCCAGTACCTCTCCCCCGAGCAGGCCAAGGGCGAGCAGGTCGACGCCCGCTCCGACCTCTACTCCACCGGCTGCCTGCTGTACGAACTGCTAACCGTGCGCCCGCCGTTCGTCGGCGACTCCCCGGTCGCGGTGGCCTACCAGCACGTCCGGGAGGAGGCGCAGCCGCCGTCCGTCTTCGACCCCGAGGTCCGCCCCGAGATCGACGCGATCGTGCTGAAGGCGCTCGCCAAGGAGCGCGACTACCGCTACCAGAGCGCCGACGAGATGCGCGACGACATCGAGCGCTTCCTCGACGGCCTGCCGGTGGCCGCCGCCCAGCAGGCCGCGGCGTACGGCATGGGCGCCGGGTACGGCTACGACCAGAACGGCTACCCGCAGCAGCACGACCCGTACGGCCAGACCAACGTGCTGCCGCAGCAGCCCGGCGGCGGCCCGACCACCGTCCTGCCGCAGGCCGGCGGCCAGCCCGGCTACGGCCCGCAGGGCGGCTACCAGGACGACGGCTACGGCCAGGCCTACGCCGACGGCCCGGCGGGCGGCGGCCACGACGACGGCTACGGCCGGGACGGCGGCCGGCGCGGCGAGCAGCCGCCGAAGAAGAGCAACACCTCCTGGATCGTGCTGGCGGTCGCCGCCGTGCTGGTCCTGGTCGGCACCTTCTTCGTGGCCCAGGCCATGTTCAACGGCAACGGCGGCGGCACCACGGAGACCCCGAAGGTCTCCGTGCCGAACCTGGTCGGCAAGAGCCTGGCGGACGCCAAGACGGCCGCGGCCGCGGCCGGTCCCAAGCTGGTGGTGGCCGAGGGCGACAAGCTCGCCTGCCCGGACGCCAACATCAAGAAGGACCAGGTCTGCACCCAGAACCCGGCCGTCGGCGGCCAGGTCGCGGAGAACAGCACCATCACCGTGCAGCTGTCCTCCGGTCCGGCCAAGGCCCCCCTGCCGAACGTGGTCGGCAAGACCAAGGACCAGGCGACCAAGGCGCTCGGCGACGCCGGCTTCACCAACGTCACCACCGAGTACAAGGACGACGACACCGCTCCGCAGGAGAACGTCACCGCCCAGGACCCGGTGGCGGGCACCGCCGGCGACCCGACCGCCCCGGTCAAGCTGACCGTCTCGCAGGGCAAGTCGAAGGTGACCGTGCCGAACGTGGCCGGCGCGCAGAAGGAGGTGGCGCAGGCCCAGCTGGAGGGCCTGGGCTTCCAGGTCGACACCTCGAAGACGGTGCAGACCACCGACCAGAGCAAGGCGAACACCGTCGCCGCGCAGTCGGTCCAGGCCAACACCAAGGTCCCGGCCAACACGAAGATCACGCTGACGATCTTCAAGATGCAGGACAAGCCCCAGGTCCCGCCGCTGCAGAACGTCAAGCTGTCGGACGCCATCTCGCAGCTGGGCAAGGTCGGGCTGCTCTACACGGTGGTGTCCGGTCCGTCGGACCCGAACGCCATCGTCGTGAGCACCAACCCGCCCGCCGGCACCCAGCTGGACCCGAACACCCAGGTGATGCTCATCACGAAGCCGGCCGATCCGCCCAAAGGGGGTGACCCCCTCTCCCCCTCACCCTCCAACACCAAAGGGGGGAGCAACAACTAAGCCCTGGTTCCCCTGGATCTGAGGCTTGGTGGGAGTTGTCCGGCCGTACGCCCGAGGGCCCGTCGCAGCGGTTGCGACGGGCCCTCGGGCGTTCTCGGTGCAGGGCGTTCTCAGTGCCGGGCCGTAAGGGCCGGGCCGCAGCAGCGGCCGACGGGCTCAGGGCTGGCGCAGCTCCGGCGGCGGGGTGCGCTTGGCGTCCACGTCGTCCACCCGCACCAGGCTCCCCCAGACCGCCATCCGGTAGCGCGAGGTGTACACCGGCGTGCAGGTGGTCAGCGTGATGTACCGGCCGGGTCCGGTGTAGCCGGAGCCGACCGGGACGGGCGCGACGATGCCGGTGTCGTACTTGGACGTCTCCGGCAGGGTGCTGTCGACCCGGTAGACGTACCACTTGTCCTTGGTCTCGACGACGACCGCGGCGCCCCGGTGCACCGCGTCCAGGTCGTGGAACTTGGCTCCGTGGCCGTCCCGGTGGGCGGCCAGCGCGAAGTTTCCGGCCTGGTCCCAGGGCATCGCGGCGCGGTAGGGCTGCTCGTACACCCCCGCCACGCCCTCGGCCAGGGTGTCGCTGTCGGTGCCCATCCGGATCAGCACCTGGTAGTCCCGGCCCATCGCCGGGACGTGCAGGAAGCCGACCGCGTCCCCGGCCGCGAACGGCGCGGCGGGGGCGGGCGTCCCGCCGGGGGGCGCCGAGGGGGTGCCGGTCGGGCTCGCGGCCCAGGTGTCGCGCAGCCGGTCGGAGGCCGCGGCCGCCGAGCGGTCCGCCTCGACGTTGGTCCACCACAGCGAGTAGGCCACGAACAGGCCGAGCACCAGTCCCAGGGTGATCAGCAGCTCGCCGAAGACGCCGAGTGCGGCCAGCGCCCGGCTGCGGCCGCGCCGGGCGGGCGCGGGGCCGGTCTCGGGCGGCGGGAAGGCCTCCTCCCGCGGCTCGGCCGACTGCGCGGTCTCGTCCGTCATCTCCGGTGCTCCCCCTTCGTGCCGGGTGCCCGGGCGGTCACCCGCCCGTGATCGCGGCCGGCTTGCCTTGGCTGCGCGGCCGTTCCTCGGTCATCTTGCCAAAGACGATGAGGCGGAACTTGGAGGTGAACTCCGGGGTGCAGGTGGTCAGCGTGATGTACCGGCCGGCGCCCGCGTAACCGGCGCCGTTGGGGACGGGCTTGATCACGCTCACGTTGTTGGGGGAGGTCTCCGGGATGCTGCTGGTGACCTCGTAGGTGTAGTACGAGGTGGCGGTCTCCACCACGATCTTGTCGCCCTTGCCGAGCTGGTTGATGTACCGGAACGGCTCGCCGTGGGTGTTGCGGTGCGCGGCCAGCGCGAAGTTGCCCGCCTTGTCGGCCGGCATCCCGGTGCCGGTGTAGTGGCCGACCAGGCCCTTGTCGAGCACCGCCGGCTTGGAGGTGCCCTCGGCGATCGGGAACTTCAGCCCCAGCTTGGGCAGGTAGATGATGGCGAAGCCCTTGCCGGGCTCGAACGACTCCGGCTTGGCCGGGTCCGGAGCCGGCTGCCCGGGCTTCGGCGGCGCCAGGGCCGCGTCGAACTGCTGCTCCAGCCGGTTGCGGGCGCCGTCGGCGGCCGCGTCGGCCTGCACGTTGGTCCACCAGAGCTGGTACGAGACGAAGAGCAGCATCACCACGCCGAGCGTGATGCACAGCTCCCCGACGAGCCGCGCGGCCACCACGACCGCGGACTCCTTGGGCCGCGCCTTCGCCCCGGCGCCCCGGCCGCTCGCCCGGCGCCGACCGACGCCGGCGCGCACGGAGGTCCGGCCCTGGGCGGCCCTGCGGCGCTCGGCCCGGCCGCCGGTGGGCGGGGCCGGTTCCGCGGTCGGCCCGCCGATGTCGAGGGGCAGGCGCAGCTGGAGCGTCTGGTCGGGCAG
This sequence comes from Kitasatospora sp. NPDC127121, assembly GCF_042677305.1. Lineage (NCBI taxonomy): Bacteria > Bacillati > Actinomycetota > Actinomycetes > Kitasatosporales > Streptomycetaceae > Kitasatospora > Kitasatospora sp. NPDC127121. Next base: position 49,076 of record NZ_JBHXTQ010000060.1, read on the forward strand.
CCACGGGTACTCGGGTCCGGACGCGGCGGGCTGCTCGGCCTGCTCGTACACGCCCCAGGCGTCCTCGGCGGCGCCCTGGCCGGGCTGCGCCGGGTACGGCTGCGGGTACGCCGCCGCGTCGCCGTGGTGCTGCCCGTCGCCGTACGGACCGCCGCCGTACGCGCCGTCGCCGTGCTGCGCGCCGCCGTACGGCTGTCCGTCCCCCGGGCCCGCCGCCGGCTGGTATCGCCCCTCCGGACGCAGCGCGGTCACGCCGCTCAGCCCCGGCCGATCACCGGGGCGAGCCCGGCCGACCGGTCCACGGCCTGCGGGTAGCCGCACTCCGCCAGCCAGTTGGCGAGCATCCGGTGGCCGCCCTCGGTGAGCACCGACTCGGGGTGGAACTGCACGCCCTCGACGGGCAGTTCGCGGTGCCGCAGACCCATGATCACGCCGCTGTCGGTGCGCGCGGTGACCACCAGCTCGTCCGGCACGGTGGCCGGCTCGACCGCCAGCGAGTGGTACCGGGTGGCGGTCAGCGGCGAGGGCAGTCCCTCGAACACCCCGCCGTCCTCGTGCTCGACCGGCGAGGTCTTGCCGTGCAGCAGTTCCGGTGCCCGGTCGACCACCGCGCCGTACGCGACCGCGATCGACTGCAGGCCCAGGCAGACGCCGAACACCGGCAGCCCGATCCCCGCGCAGTGGTGCACCATCCCGATGCAGACCCCGGCCTCCTCCGGCGCCCCGGGCCCGGGGGAGAGCAGCACCCCGTCGAAGCCCTGGTCGTCCTCGCCGCCGGACCGGCGGACGGCGTGTTCGACGGTCACCTCGTCGTTGCGCACCACCTCGCAGGTGGCACCGAGCTGGTACAGGTACTGGACCAGGTTGAAGACGAAGCTGTCGTAGTTGTCCACGACCAGGATGCGGGGCGCGGTCGGCTGGGTGGTCATTCTCGCGTGGTCTCCGTGGGATGCGGGGCGGGGTCGGCAGGGTGGAGGAGCAGGGCCGCCGGTTCAGCCGGCCGCGGCACCTTCGCCGCCGTCCACTGTGACGTCACCGAAGGGGAGCAACGGTTCCGCCCACGGGAAGACGTAGGTGAAGAGGAGATAGACGATCCCCGCGATGAGGAGCAGCGAGACGACGGCGCGGACCAGGGTGTTTCCCGGGAGGTGACGCCAGATCCAGCCGTACATGGTGCTCCCTCGACGTAGCGGACTGGGGTCAAGAGTAGACCCGGGATCAACGACCGCGAGGCCGGTCCGCTACTGCTGCCCGCCCGCCGACCGCAGCTCGGTGGTCCCGGAGTATCCGGGGAGGGTCAGGTCACCGCTCTCCTGGACCTTCCAGCCGAGCCCGTACGCCTGGACGTACTGGAGGTAGTTGCGGATCGTCGGGTCGCCGTCCACGGCGGCCTTCAGCGCATCGGTGCGGCCGACCGCCCGGACCACGTACGGCGGCGAGTAGACCCGGCCCTGCAACAGCAGGGTGTTGCCGACGCAGCGGACGGCGCTGGTGGAGATCAGCCGCTGGTCCATCACCTGCACCCCTTCGGCTCCGCCCCGCCACAGCGCGTTGACCACGGCCTGGATGTCCTGCTGGTGGATGACCAGGTCGTTGACGCCCGGCTCGGGGACGCCCGGGATGCGGGCGGTGGCGTTCGGCGGGGCGTCGTTGAGGGTGACGGTCAGGCCGCCGCCCTGCAGCGGCTCCAGGGCCGCGCCGAGCCGCAGGTCGTCCAGCCGGGCGGCGTCGGCGGGGTTGCCGCCCTGCTGCCCGGTGAGCTCCTGCGCGCGGGCCTGGAGGTCGGCCAGCTGGGCCTGGGCCTGCTGGTTCTGCGAGCTGCGCTGGCGTATCACGTCGCCGAGGCTCAGCAGCGAGTTGTCGGTCCGCAGGTCGGTGCCGCGGGCGGTCTGCGCGCTGATGTAGAAGAGCAGTCCGGCGAGCGCGAAGACCGCACAGGTCAGGGCACGCCCGACAATTCGGGTGCCGGAGCGGCGGGTAGTGGTCGGCCGAGGGGGAATCGACAAATTAGGCACCGTACCCTTATCTCCTTAAGACCCACCGAGCCACTACGCTAACGGACGCCGGTGGCGCGTGCGGGAACGGTCCCGTGCGTTCCGCACCGCCCGTCGCCGGCAGACCGACCCCCGCTGCACCTCTGCGCGGTCTCACAGCGCATCGACAGGAGAGCTCCTCGTGCCGAAGTCTCGACTCCGCAAGAAGTCCGACTACACCCCGCCGACCACGGCCACGGTGAAGATCAGTTCGGGCCGTAGTTGGGTCGCACCGTTGATGCTGGCGCTGTTCCTGATCGGCCTGGTCTGGATCGTCACCTATTACGTGACCAGCGGCAGCTACCCGGTCGAGGGCTGGCGGAACTGGAACATCCTGGTCGGTTTCGGGTTCATCGCCGCGGGGTTCGGCGTCTCCACCCAGTGGAAGTAGCTTCCCGCTCCTCCTGAGGCTCCGATCGAGCCACCTCCGCCGCTTCGGGCCACTGGTGCCGGGCGGCGGTCAGGCATGCCCGGACACGGGCGGGAAACCGGTCGGTTATCCCCATCATCAGATGGTCACGCTTATCCACATGGTTATCCACACTGGGGAAAAGTCTCCCCAGCCTGTGGATAACTTTTCGACCGCAGGCTTTCCACGGCTGTGCACAACTTCCCGAGAATGGGAAAACCGCACAGCAGGACACGCGTAGAACAGCAGTCCACACCCCGGGCGGCACACAGCCTGTGCACAACCCCGCACCCGCTGTGGACAAACACCCGCGGCGTCACGCGCCGTAGCGGGCCATCCCGATCATCAGCATCGCCGCCACCACGGCCAGCGACCCCGCCAACGCCAACCCCTGGACCAGGCCGCGGCGCTCGCGCGGGGCGTACATCAGGCCGGCCGCCGTCAGCGCGCCCACCACCAGGCCGCCGATGTGCGCCCGCCAGTCGATGTCCGTCCGCGAGAAGGTGACGACCAGGTTGAAGACCAGGAACGCCATCACCGGAGCGAGCGGGCCCCGGTTCCGCAGCTGCATCACCACCGTGGCGCCGATCAGCCCGAAGATCGCGCCCGAGGCCCCCACCGACCGCAGCGAGTTGCCGTCGATCAGGAAGGCCAGGGCGCTGCCCCCCAGGCCGGAGAGCAGGTAGAGGGCCAGGAACCGCAGCCGGCCGAGCGCCGCCTCCAGCGTGGGGCCAAGCCAGTACAGGACCAGCATGTTCATCCCGATGTGCCACCACTGCAGGTGCAGGAACACCGAGGTCAGCAGCCGGTACCACTGGGCGGGGCCGTCGGCGACGCCGTCCGGACCGCCCAGGACGGCCCGCCCGACGCTGTACAGCTCCCAGACCTGGCCCAGCCGCGGCGTGAGCACGTAGGCGGCCAGCACGAAGACCACCACGTTGATGCCGATCAGCACCCTGGTGACCAGCCCGCCGTCCTGGGCGATCGCCCCGCCGAACCGGGTGGTCGCCCGCCGCGTCCCGGCGTGCCCGCCGCCGACGCACTCCGGGCACTGGAAGCCCACCGAGGCGGCCACCATGCACTGCGGGCAGATCGCCCGCTCACAGCGGGTGCAGGAGACGCCGGTGGCCGTCTGCGGGTGCCGGTAGCAGCCGGTCAGCATCAGGTTCTTCCCCTCCCGTACGGGACCGCCGGAATCGCCAGCCTACTGCGGCGGATCCGACATCGGGCCTTCTCCCCGGCCGCTCCCACAGTCCGCGTACGGCCCACTCCGACATGCCGGTGGACAAATCAGCATGCATGATCAGCATTCAGGTGGATATGTGCATAAAGGACGCCACCCAGGAGGAGAGACTCGTGACCTTTTCGGACTCGGCTCGTGAGACGGCCACCAAGACCCGGGACACCGCCGCGCACCTCGCGGACGCCGCCAAGCAGCACCTGGGCCCGGCCCTGGACACCCTCGGGCCGAAAGCCGCCCAGGCCGCCCAGAGCCTCCGCGTCCAGTACGACCGGCACATCGCCCCGCAGTTCGGTCACGCCTTCGCCAGCCTGCCCCCCGAAACCCAGCAGCACGTCCTGAAGGCCTTCCACCGCGCCCAGGAGGCCGCCCTGGCGGCCCGGCTCTCCGCCGCCCGCGCAGCCGACCAGGCCCGCTCCACGGTCGGTCCCAGGGTCGTCCAGGCCGTCGAGGAGGCCCGCGCCGCCGTCACCCCGGTCGCCCAGGAGGCCCAGACCCGGGGCGCCGCCGCGCTGACCGCGCTGCACGGCAACGTCACCTCGGCCGAGATCAGCCACCTCGCCGCCCGCAACGCCCGGAGGAAGCGGTGCAACGGCCTGGCCACCGGCCTCGCCGTGGCCGGCGTGCTGGCGATCGGCGGCGGGATCGTGGCCTGGCAGTGGTGGCGCCGGCACAGCAACCCGGAGTGGCTGGTCGAACCCCCGACCGACCGGGCCGACCAACCCGCCGGTGCGCACGCCGCCGGCGCGACGGCCCCCGGGCCGGTCGACGCCGCCACCCCGGCGGACACGGCCACCGAGCCCGCTCCGCCACCCGGCCGGCCCGACGACGACGGCGACCACCCCAAGCCGCACGACCCGCGCGGACCGCACTGACCCGTCGCCCGGCCCTCTGGGCGTGTCCGACACCCCCAGAGGG
>NZ_JBHXTQ010000061.1:0-51786 GCF_042677305.1 Kitasatospora sp. NPDC127121
GGGGGGGGGGCTCGTCCCGGGTGGGGGGGGGGGGGGCGGGGGGGGCGCCGCCGCCCCCCCCCCCGACCGGGGCGCGGGAGGAGGTCGCCAGGGCCTAGGGAACCGGGCGGAGGGTGACCGGTCTGGGGGTGAGGGCGCGCAGCACCAGGTCGATCCGGATCCTGGCGGCCCCGGCGCGCTGGAGGGCGGCGGCGACCGCCCGCAGTTCCTCGGGGCCGGTGCAGGCGAGGCGGAGCTCCAGGTCGGCGTCGCCGGCGAGGGAGAGTCCGCCCTGGACGGCCGGGTGTTCGGCCGCCAGCCGGTCGAAGTCGAGCGGGACCGGCCCGTAGCTGACCCGGGCGAGCGCGTGCAGCGCCCGGGCCGGCTCGGGTGGTTCCGGTTCGGGGTCAGGATCCTCGGGGACCAGTTGGAGGGCGGTCACCGGTGCTGGAGCTGTGCGGTCGGGGCGGGGGCGAGCGGGGTGGCGGGTGCGGTGACGGGCGGGGCGACCAGGCGCGGGTCGAGGACGAGGGTGTCGATGCCGAGGGGGGCGGTGAGCGCGCGCAGGGCGGGTTCACCGAATTCGGTGAAGGCCTGGTCCGGCCCGAAGAGGGCGGCGAGCGACTCGGGGCTGGAGAAGCCGACGGCGCAGCGGCGGCCGTCGCGCAGGCGGAAGAGGCGGAGGGCGGTGGTGGTGCCGGTACTGGAGACGGTGACCGGAACGTGCCAGACGACGCGGGCCATGCGAGTGCTCCCGGGTGGGGTGGTGGTGCCTGCCGGAACTGCTGCTTCGACGCTAGGCCGGGTTCCGCCGGGCGTCGCCGGTCCTGACGCGGCGTTGACCGAATGAGGTGGTGCGTTGACGCACCCCTGACGGTCGGTTCACCCGAGTGGACTAAACCACTCCCTATCATTACGTAAACATCCCTATCGGATGGTATGTTTCCTGCGGATGAGGACGTTCGAGAGGATGGTCGCAGGTGGCGCAGTACTACTCGGTGGAACAGGTGGCCGAACTGCTCGGCCTGCACGTGCGCACCGTCCGCGGCTACATCCGCGACGGCCGGCTCGCCGCGACCAGGATCGGCAAGCAGTACCGGATCGCCCGTGCGGACCTGGAGGCCTTCACCGGTGCCCCGGCCGCCCCGCCCGCACCCGTGCCCGGTGCCGGCCCGCGGCGCGCCGAGGTGTCCGCCGTCGTCCGGATCGAGAACGTCGACCGGGTCGCCGCCGACCGGCTGTCCAACGCCGTGCTGGCCGCGATCGCCGGCCCGCGCGAGGGCGGCTGGCCACTGCACGTCGAGACCGTCCACGACGAGGAGCGGGAGACCCTGCGGCTCGTCGTCCTCGGCGATCCGGCCGACACCGCCGCGCTGCTCGGCATCGTCCACACGATGACCTCGTCCATGCACTGAGGCCTCGTCCAGGCGCTGACGCCGGCCGCGCCGGATGGCGTCGGTCACACCGGATCCACATCGGATCCACAGCGAACCCACATCGACCAGGGAGAACGGCAATGTCCGAGCAGTACGGCACGACGGTCCTGCGGCTGCCCGCCGAGGGCGCGCCGATCCGCGAGGAGCAGGACGCCATGGACGTGATCGGCGACGCGTTCGGCCGCGGCGCCTCCTGGGTGGTCGTCCCCGTCGCCCGGCTGCACCCGGACTTCTTCACACTGCGCACCCGGGTCGCCGGCGGCATCGTGCAGAAATTCGTCAACTACCGCGTCGGCCTGGTGGTCCTCGGAGACATCGCCGACCACGTCGCGGCGAGCGACCCGCTGCGCGACTTCGTCCGGGAGAGCAACCGCGGCCGACAGCTCTGGTTCCTCGCCGACGAGACGGAGCTGGCGGCCAGGTTCGCCGAGGTCTGAGCGTTCTCCGCTTGCCCCGCACCCGCCCCGGGACCACGGTGGAGCTGACCGTCGGCGCGCCCCCGGGGCACCCGGCGCACGCTCCGGGGCGGGGGGAGGTGGAGCTAGGGGGCCGTGACGAGATATCTTGACGTCAAGACGTTGGAGACGTGAAGCGGAGTACCGATGACTGACTCGACCATCATCTATACGCACACCGACGAGGCTCCGGCCCTGGCGACCTACTCGTTCCTGCCGGTTGTCCAGGCATACGCCTCGACGGCGGGTGTGCGCGTGGAGACCCGCGACATCTCCCTGGCCGGGCGGATCATCGCGAGCTTCCCGGAGCGTCTCGCCGAGGGCCAGCGGATCGAGGACGCCCTCGCCGAGCTGGGCGACCTCGCCAAGACCCCGGGCGCCAACATCATCAAGCTGCCGAACATCTCGGCGTCCATCCCGCAGCTGAAGGCCGCCGTCGCCGAGCTGCAGGCGCAGGGCTACGCGCTCCCGGACTACCCGGACGACCCGCAGACCGACGAGGACAAGGACGTCCGCGCCCGTTACGACAAGGTCAAGGGCAGCGCCGTCAACCCCGTCCTGCGCGAGGGCAACTCGGACCGCCGCGCCCCGGGCTCGGTGAAGAACTACGCCAAGACCCACCCGCACCGCATGGGCGCCTGGTCGGCCGACTCCGAGACCAACGTCGCCACCATGGGCGAGAACGACTTCCGCTCCACCGAGAAGTCCGCCGTGATCGCCGCCGACGGCGCGCTGCGCATCGAGCTGGTCGCCGAGGACGGCAGCGCCACCGTGCTGCGCGAGCGCGTCCCGGTGCTGGCCGGCGAGGTCGTCGACGCCTCGGTGATGCGCGTCGCAGCCCTGCGCGAGTTCCTGACCGCCCAGGTCGAGCGCGCCAAGGCCGAGGGCGTGCTGTTCTCGGTCCACCTCAAGGCCACCATGATGAAGGTCTCCGACCCGATCATCTTCGGCCACGTCGTCCGCGCCTTCTTCCCGAAGACCTTCGCCAAGTACGGCGAGGTGCTGGTCGCCGCCGGTCTGGACCCGAACAACGGCCTCGGCGGCATCCTCAACGGCCTGGACGGCGTGCCGCACCTGGGCGCGGAGATCAAGGCCTCGTTCGAGGCCGAGCTCGCCGAGGGCCCGGCCCTGGCGATGGTCGACTCGGACAAGGGCATCACCAACCTGCACGTCCCGAGCGACGTCATCGTCGACGCCTCGATGCCGGCCATGATCCGCACCTCCGGCCACATGTGGGGCCCGGACGGCCAGGAGGCCGACACCCTCGCCGTGCTGCCCGACAGCAGCTACTCCGGCGTGTACCAGGCCGTCATCGACGACTGCCGCGCCCACGGCGCCCTGGACCCGGCCACCATCGGCTCCGTCCCGAACGTCGGTCTGATGGCCCAGAAGGCCGAGGAGTACGGCAGCCACGACAAGACCTTCGAGATCGCCGCGGCCGGCACCGTCCGCCTCGTCGACGCCGAGGGCAACGTGGTGCTGGAGCAGGCCGTCCAGCCGGGCGACATCTTCCGTGCCTGCCAGACCAAGGACCTGCCGATCCAGGACTGGGTCAAGCTGGCCGTCACCCGCGCCCGCGCCACCGGCGACCCGGCGGTGTTCTGGCTGGACGAGAACCGCGCCCACGACGCCGTCCTGATCGAGAAGGTCAAGAAGTACCTGCCGGAGCACGACACCACCGGCCTGCAGATCGAGATCAAGTCCCCGGTCGAGGCCACCACGTTCTCGCTGGAGCGCATCCGCCGCGGTGAGGACACCATCTCGGTGACCGGCAACGTGCTGCGCGACTACCTGACCGACCTGTTCCCGATCCTGGAGCTGGGCACCAGCGCCAAGATGCTGTCGGTCGTCCCGCTGATGGCGGGCGGCGGCCTGTTCGAGACCGGTGCCGGCGGCTCCGCCCCGAAGCACGTCCAGCAGCTGGTCAAGGAGAACTACCTGCGCTGGGACAGCCTCGGCGAGTTCTTCGCCCTGGCCGCCAGCTTCGAGCACCTGGCCACCAGCACCGACAACGCCCGCGCCCAGGTGCTGGCCGACACCCTGGACCGCGCCACCGGCACCTTCCTCAACGAGGACAAGTCGCCGAGCCGCCGCCTCGGCGGCATCGACAACCGCGGCAGCCACTTCTACCTGGCCCTGTACTGGGCCCAGGAGCTGGCCCGGCAGACCGCCGACGCCGAGCTGGCCCAGGCGTTCGAGGGCCTGGCCAAGGCGCTCGGCGAGCAGGAGACGACCATCGTCGACGAGCTGATCGCCGTGCAGGGCTCGCCGGTCGACCTCGGCGGCTACTACCAGCCGGACCCGGCCAAGGCCGCGGCGGTGATGCGCCCGTCCAAGACCTTCAACGAGGCGCTCGCCAACCTCGCCTGATCCCAGGGGAGTCGAAGCACCGGGAGGCTCCCGGGTCCGGTACCGGACCCGGGAGCCTCCCGGCTTTCCGGGCGGCCTCCGCGGCGCTGCGGCGCCAGTGCGGAGGAAGATCATCAACGGTTCGTCAGGGAGCCGTCAAGATCACGGGTGGTGCCGGTGAGCGGCCCTAGCATCCGGAGGACCGTTCTCCGCCGCGGATCCGCAGGCGGACGCCACCTCGCCGAATGATCGGGGCACTTCAGCATGCGCGCTTCCTCCCGCCGGACGGCCAGGGCCACCCAACGGGCCGTCGCCGGAACCCTGTTGGCGGCCCTGGCCTCGACCGGCCTGATGGCCGTGCCGCAGCAGGCCTCGGCGGCGACCGACTGCCCGGGCATCGAGCCGGGCGTCGGCGGGCCCGCCAACATCGGCAACGGCAACTGCTACAGCGCGCTGATCAGTTCCATCGGCGCCATGATCGGGGGCTTCCGCAGCGCGGCCCTCACCGCGCAGGCCGACAACGCGGCGTTCACCCAGGGGATGGCCGGCCAACTGAGCGCCGCCGCACCGGGGTTCAACGTGATGGTGTTCAAGTACGACGGCACCGACCTGTACGACACCCTCTGGTTCCGCAACGTCTACGAGGCGGACATGCGCGGGGTGCTGATCGACCAGACCGTCAAGCTGGAGCACCACGACAGCGAGGGCGGCCCGACCGGCTACGACGACTTCCGGATCTGGGTCTTCGCGGGCGAGTCGACCTTCACCAACAAGGGCGACGGCGGCTACGGGAACTGGGCCTTCGTCGGCAGCGACTCGGACCGGACCGTGACCACCTCCCGGTCCTGCGTGCTGATCCGCTGCTACGACAGCAAGCGGATCATCCACTTCCCGGCCCGCGAGATCCCGGCCGACATCGCGGGGACCCCCGGCACCCCGGGCGTTCCCGTCACTCCCGGCATCCCCGGTACGGTGCCGGGCGTCGGCACCGGTGGGACCGCCACCCCGGGCGTCCCGGCCAAGCCCGGTACGGTGCCGGGCGTCAATACGGGCGGGACCGCCACCCCGGGTGTCCCGGCCAAGCCCGGTACGGTGCCGGGCGTGGGCACCGGCGGGACCGCCACTCCCGGTGTGCCCGCGCACCAGGGCGGCGGTGGCGGCGGTGACGCCGTGACCGGGCTGCTGTACCCGAAGGTGAAGACCGGCCGGGGCCCGGTGGCCACCGGGGCTGCCTCCGGCCCCTCGATCCTCGCCGGCACCAGCGGCCCCAAGAACACCGGCTGGCAGTTCACCGCGCTGGGCAACGGCCGCTACAAGATCACCAGCGCCGTGTCCGGCCTCGCGCTGACCGAGAACACCAAGGGCTACGTCGCCGACGCCAAGCCGTGGACCGGCGCCGACGAGCAGAAGTGGCAGCTCGTCGCGCAGGGCGACGGCCAGTACCGGATCCGGATCACCGACCAGGACTGCCTGACCTACGACGAGGACGCCAAGGCCCTGGGCGTCTGGACGTGCGACAGCGGCTGGAACCAGCAGTGGAGGCTCCAGTAGCAGCCGCCGGGCCCGGGACCTAGCCGAGGAGGGCCCCGGTGCCCGTGAGGAGCAGGAGGGCGGCGGCGTTGGCGCGCGGGTACGCGAGTGCCGTGCCGACCGCCTCCCGCAGCAGTGCGTACGGGCCGTGGGCGAGCAGTCCGTCCGCGCCGACCACCCGGCCGGGGGCGCCGGCCCGGCGGGCGGCGAGCGCGGTGCGGGCGGTGTGGAAGCCGCTGGTGACGACCGTGCACCGGTAGCCGGGCCGTTCGGCGGCCATCAGCGCCGCGCTGAAACGCAGGTTCTCGACGGTGTTCACGGCCCGTTCCTCGCGCCGGATCCGGTCGGCCGGGACGCCCCGGGCGGTCAGGTAGCGGGCCATCGCGGCGGCCTCGGTGCACTCCTCGTGCGGGCCCTTCCCGCCGGTGACCAGGAGCAGCGGCGCGTGCCCGGCGGCCTCCTCGGCGGCGAAACGTTCCAGCGCGGCGTCCAGCCGGGCCGCCAGCGGCGGGGCGGGCTCGCAGCCGTCCAGGGCGGCGCCGAGGACCACCAGGTAGTCCGCCCCGGCGGGGGCGGGGCGGCGCCCCTGCCGCAGCGCGCAGCCGAGGAAGCCGAGCAGCCAGAGCAGGACGTACCCGCCGAGCAGGACGGCGACGATCAGCAGAACGTGCATACCGTCCGAACGTATACGGCGGAACCCCCGTTCCACAGGGGGACGGGGGTTCCGTGGTGCAGGCGGCGGCGGGCTCAGCCGACGTCGGCCGCCGGGGTGACGGGGGTGACGGGGGTGACAGCGGCAGCGGGGGAGGCCGGGGCGGCGGGGGCCGCCGGGCCCGGGCCGCGCTTGTGCAGCGAGGCCAGGTAGGCGTTGTACGCCTCCAGCTCGGCGTCGCCGCTGCGCTCCTCGGCGCGGTCGCTGCGGCGGGCCTGCCGCTGTTCGGAACGCATCCACTGGTACACCAGCGCGATCAGCACGATCGCGGTCGGGATCTCGCCGAACGCCCAGGTGATGCCGCCGGCCAGCTTCTGGTCCTCCAGGAGGTCGGTGCCCGGCGGCGAGCCCTCCACGGTGAAGGTGGTGACCAGCGGGTGGCTGGCCATCATCACGGCCACGCCGAAGAAGGCGTGGAACGGCATGCCCATGAACAGCTCGATGATCCGCATCACATGGCTGGGGCGGTGCGGGCCCGGGTCCACGCCCATGATCGGCCAGAAGAAGGTCAGACCGGTGAGGAGGAAGTGCACCATCATGAAGATGTGCCCGGCGCGGTACTGCATCAGGAAGTCGAACAACGGGGTGAAGTAGACCCCGTACAGGCTCGCGATGAACATCGGGATGGTGAAGGCCGGGTGCGAGATCACCCGGACGTACCGGCTGTGCAGCAGCGCCACCAGCAGCTCGCGCGGCCCGCGCGGGCGGCCCCGGCCGGCCGGCCGCAGGGCGCGCAGCGCCAGCGTGATCGGGGCGCCCAGCAGCAGGAGGATCGGCGTCAGCATGGACAGCACCATGTGCTGGATCATGTGTGCGCTGAACAGCACCATGCCGTAGTCGTTCAGCCCGGTGCAGGTGACCAGGATCAGGCTGCCGACACCGGCCGCCCAGCCGACCATCCGGCCGACCGGCCAGCGGTCGCCGCGCCGGTGGAGCCGGACCACGCCCGCCGCGTACAGCGCCAGGGCGGCCAGGCCGCCCAGCAGGAACACCCAGTCGGGGGACCAGGTCCAGACGTTGGACAAGGTGAACGGGCCTAGCTGGGTCATCCCGCCGTGGTGGTGCATGCCTGACATTCCGTCGCCCATCGGGGGGCCCTGCTTTCCGTCCTGGTGGCCCCTGGAGGGGGTCCGGTTCGCCCGTTTTGCTTGGCCTACAGCCTAGGTGGGCCTTACCTCGGGCCGTGCCCCGCCCCCTCCGTACGGGTGGCCGCCGGGCGGGTGGCGGCTGGATAGACTGACCGGCCGGTCGACGGCGACACGCCGATACGGCGACACGGGACACGCCGAGACGGCGACACGGTGGGACGGCGAGGGGTGCGGCATGGCGGCGGGACGGCGGCACCCGGAGCGCACCACGGTCGCGCTGACCGGGGCGACCGGCTTCATAGGCTCCGCGGTGCTGGCCGCCCTGACCGCCCGCGGCGCGCGGGTGCGCGCGCTGGCCCGCGCAGTGCCGGACGGGCGCGGCCCGGCCGTCTGGGTGCCGGGCGACCTCGCCGACGGGGCGGCGCTGGCCGTGCTCTGCGAGGGTGCCGACGTCCTGCTCCACCTGGCCTCCCGGGTCTCCGGGGGCGCCGAGGAGTGCGCGGCGGTGAACGTGCACGGCACCGAGGCGGTGACGGCCGCCGCGACCCGGGCCGGGGTGCGCCGGATCGTCCACCTGTCGACGACCGCGGTGTACGGCGAGGGGCCGCACTCCGGCATCGGGGTCGACGAGGTGCCGGCCGCCCCGGTCTCCGAGGCCAGCCGGACCAGGCTGCTCGGCGAACGCGTCGCGCTGGCGGCCGGCGCCGTCGTGCTGCGGCCCGGCCTGGTGACCGGGACGGGCGACCGCTGGGTGGTTCCCGCGCTGGCCGAACTGGTCCGCCGGGTGCCGGTGCCCTGGGCGGGCGGGAACGCCAGGCTCTCCGTGGTGGACCGCGCCGACCTGGCCCGGCTGATCGCCGCGCTCGCCCTGGACGACCACGCCGTCCCGCCCGGCGTCCAGCACGCGAGCCACCCCGACCCGGTCCGGGCCGGCGACCTGCTCGCCGCCCTGGCCGGCCTCGGCCTGCTGCCCGCCCTGCCCGGCGCGGACGGCCCGGACGGCGCGGACGGCGCGGATGGCCCGGACGGCCCGGGCGCCTCGTGGGACGAATGCCGGCGTCTGCTCGCCGCCACCCCGGGCCGCGTCTCCGAGCGGCAGTTCTCCCTGATCGCCCGCGACCACTGGTACCGGGGGGACGACGTCTGGCGTCTCGCCGCCTGCCCGCCCGGCCCCGGCCCCCTCGCCCGGCTGCCCGCCGCCGCCCCCTGGTACCGCCAGGCGCTGGGGCTCGCCGCACCGGCGTAGGACGAAACGCCGGTGCGGCGCGCCGGTTCAGGCGCCGTGCCGTCGGTCGGGCGCTGTGCCGACGGTCAGGGCCGCGCCGTCGGTCAGCTGGTGCCGGGGTCGCTGGTGCCGGGGCGGCCGTTCTCCAGGTGGCCGGCCCAGCGGCGGCGGAAGGTCGGGCCGTCGGTGGCGGCGACGGTGATGTCGTACCAGCGGCTGTCGGGGCGTATGTCGAAGGTGAACTGGGCCGAGGCGCCGCGCCGGATGCTGCGGCTCTGCTGCGAGCCCTTGGCGTAGGCGTTGGTGACGGTCACCGTCCGGGCGGCCGGCCCGTTGTTGGTGATCTTGACGCGCACCTTGGACTTCTGCGGGTCGAACAGCGCGACCAGTTCGGTCCGGGCGCTGCCCTCGAACTCGTACACCGACCCGTTCGGGCCGTGGGCGGCGAGGTGGTAGTCGCCGGAGGCGGAGTGCGGCCAGAAGTCGCCGAGGGTGTCGCCGCCGGAGATGGTGTAGCGGCGGGGGGCGGCCTTCGGCGCGGTCCGGTCGTAGATGTAGAGCCAGGCGCCCGCTTCGCCCCGGTTCTCCAGATCCAGCTGGAACCGCCCGGGGGTGTCCGTCTCCTCCTCGTTGACCACCAGGTCGTACGGGAGGGCGCGGGCCGGCCGGACGCCGGGCTCCTGGGTGGGCATCCGCTGGGGCAGCGGCACCTGGTACGGCTTGCCCTGCGAGGCGATCGGAGCGGGCACCGGGATCGAGACCGGCCGCGGGTCGGCGCCGGAGAAGTCGAGCGCCGAGGTGAGGTCGCCGCAGACCGACCGGCGCCAGGCGCTGATGTTGGGCTCCTCGATGCCGAACCGGGCCTCCAGGAACCGCAGGACGGAGGTGTGGTCGAAGGTCTCCGAACAGACCCAGCCGCCGCGCGACCACGGGGAGATGACCAGCATCGGCACGCGCGGGCCGAGGCCGATCGGCTGGAGGCCGCCCGGGTCGGCGCCGGGGACCAGCGGACCCATCTCGCCCGGGTGCTTGCCGAGGTCGAGCAGTTCGTCGCGCAGGCTCGCCCTCAGGTCGGCGGAGACGATGCCCTGGCCGCCCGGGCCGCTGACGACCGGCGGCATCGGCGGGACGACGTGGTCGAACAGGCCGTCGTTCTCGTCGTAGTTGATGAGGAAGACCGTCCTGCCCCAGACCTCGGGGTTGGAGGTGAGCGCGTCCAGCACGAGGTTGATGTAGTACGCGCCGTCGGTGGGCGTCGCGGACGGGTGCTCGCTGTACTTGTACGGCGGGACGATCCAGGAGACCTGCGGCAGCCGGCCCTGCTGGACGTCGGCGCGGAACTCCTTCAGCGTGTGGTCGGTGGCGCCCTTGTCCACCAGGGGGCCCGACGCGCCCTCGGCGACCTGGTACCGCTCGAAGAACATCAGCGAGTTGTCGGTGTAGTTGTCCGTGGGGGTGCCCGGCTCGCCGGAGCCGCCCTGGTACAGCTTCCAGCTGACGCCGGCCTTCTCCAGGCGCTCGGGGTAGGTGGTCCAGGTGTAGCCGTTGGTGTTGTTGCGCTCCTCCAGGCCGGGGCCGTTGGGCTTGCGGCCGTACACGTTGCGCGGGTCGCTGGTGCCGGTCCACAGGTAGATGCGGTTGGGCGCGGTGTCGGCGTGGACGGAGCAGAAGTACGAGTCGCAGAGGGTGAAGGCGTCGGCCAGGGCGAAGTGGTACGCCAGGTCCTGGCGCTTGAGGTGGCCCATCGTCATGACGTCCTGCTTCTGGTTCACCCACTGGTCGTGGCGCCCCTCGTTCCAGGCGAGGTGGCCGCTGCTCCAGCCGTGGTCGGTGCCGGCCTGGTACTCGGTGGTGTTCCTGGGGTCGATGTACCAGGGCAGCACCTCCTGCTCGGAGGCGGGCAGACCGCGGTCGTGGTAGCGGCCGGTCTTCACGGCGGCGGCGGGTTGGTGCCAGTTCGGCCGGCCGTCGGGCAGCAGCGTGGGGCGCGGGTCGTCGAACCCGCGCACGCCGCGCAGGGTGCCGAAGTAGTGGTCGAAGGAACGGTTCTCCTGCATCAGGACGACGACGTGTTCGACGTCCTCGATCGAGCGGGTCCGGCCGATCGCGGGCAGTGCCAGGGCCTTGCTGACCGCGGGCGGGAACGCGCCGAGGCCTGCGGCGGCTGCGGATGCGCCGCTCAGCTGGAGGAATCGGCGCCGGTCGATGGAGGCCACGTGGTGTCCTTCCTTCTCGGGGTACAGGGGGGTGCCAAGAAGGTTCGAACATAGGTGCCGCAGCCAGGCCGTACGAGGTCCCCCAGCGAACGCCGCATGAGTTTTCAGCCAATTCCTGTCTAGCCAACTTCCCCGGACCCACCGGCGGCGGGCCCGGAAACCCGCATGCGTCGCCCCGCACCGTTCTGCGAGCATGACCGCATGGTCCACCGTCTCGAACCCATCGTCGTCCGGCACACCCATCGCCTCCCCGCCCCCTCCCGGCCGGGCGCTCCGGCGGGGCAAGGCGCTGTCGTGGCGCGGCAGTTCGACGCCGCGCTGATGTCCGTGGGCTTCAAGCTCTCGGCGGACCTGCTGGAGTACCTGTCGGGGCTGCCCGAGGCGACGGTCGTCGACACCGCCGCCCGCACCCTGGGCACCGTCCGCGAGTCGGTGGGCGACCACGTCGGGCACAACGCCTACTTCATCGACTTCCCGCTCAACGTGCCGGACACCTTCGAGTTCTGGACGCACTGCATCGCCGGGGCGCTCGCCGACGACGCGTCGCGAGGCAGTGTGCTCGCCCAACTGCGCACCGGCGTGGTCGACCTGCTGACCCTCCCGTCCTACGGCCGCTACCAGCACAGCTACGCAGAACTGCTCGCCGCCCACGACGAGCTGATCGCAGCTGCGGGCGACCGCATGACGGTCCTGCACCTGGGCGGCGCCCTGGAGGAGGAGGTGACGGCCCTCTACCTGGCCCTGGCCGGCAGCACCACGCCGCTGGGCGAGGAGGGCCTGCGCGACCTCGGCGTGCTCGCCGGGCACTGCGTCGCCGGTCCGCAGCCAGAGGCGATCCCGGTCCGGGAGAACCGCGCCGTCGTCAACCTCGCCCGCCTCCAGGCCGGCGCCGACCTCCTCCTGGACACCGTCACCGACGTGCTCCGGCTGGCCTGCGCACTGTCCGACGGCGACGTGACCCTGGCGGAACCGACCCGGTTCCGGGCGCTGTCCCGACCGGCCCGCCGTGCCCTGCTGGCCGGCCTCGACGCCGTGGTGGGCGCCAACCCCGCCAAGCTCGCCGACGTCAGCGGGCACCGCGAGGCGTTCAAGCGCCTCGGTGAGCGCCTCCACCCGCACGAGTACCCGCGCTGGCCGCGCGCCGCCGAGGTGTTCGCCGTGGCCCGGGGCGAGGTGACGGCCCGCTCCCTCACCAGCCGCGTCGAGGAACTCCTCGGCGCCGGCGACGTCACCGGCGCGGTACGGCTGCTGGCCGCCGCCCCGGGCATGCTGTTCCGCTCCCTGGACCGTCTGCTGCGCGCGGGCCGCACCCCGGAGGAACGCGACACCGTCGTGGCCGCCGTCGAGCAGGCCGCCCCGCTGGTCTCCGGCCGGGTCCTGCTGTCGGTCCGCGAACACCTCCACAACCGCACCGGGGAAGCGGACGGGCGCCGCCTCTTCGTCAACCGCCTCGGCCGCGCCTGGGTCACCACCGACACCCGACCGCCCCTGCCGGCACCCGAACGCGACCGCCTGCTCGCCGCCCTGGACGCCGAGACGAGCCGCCGCCTCCCCGACCCCGGGCACCTGCTGATCGACCCCGACGTACTCGACGTCGCACTCCCGCTCAGCGGCAAGGCCACCACCGCCGGACTCGGCGTACTGCCCCGCGGTTCCCTCACCCCGGTCGACGGCGAACTGCTGCGCTTCTTCGTCTACTGGAAGCAGACCGGTCACAGCACCGACTTCGACCTGTCCGCCCTGATGCTCGACGACTCCTACGAGACGCTCGGCTGGCTCTCCTACACCTCGCTCAGCCAGGTCGAGGGCGAGCACTCCGGAGACGTCACCGACGCCCCCGACGGCGGCTCCGAGTTCATCAACCTGCGCCTGGGCGCCGTACGCGGCAGCGCCATCGTCCCGCAGGTCAACATCTTCTCCGGTGAGGGCTTCGAGGAGGTCGAGGAGTCCTTCTTCGGCTTCATGCTGCGCGACGCCGAACAGCAGGGCCGCCCCTTCGAACCGCGCACCGTCCGGATGAAGTCGGACCTGCGCGGCCCGGGCAGGGTCGCCCTGCCGCTGGCCTTCCTGCGCGGGGACGACGGCCGCTGGCACGCCAAGTGGCTGCACCTGTACCTGAAGGGCAACCCGAACGCCAACCGGGTCGAGGGGAACCGGATGTCGGTCGCCACGCTGCTGCGGGGCATCGTCGGGCGTGACCACCTGACGGTCCGCCATCTGACCGAGCTGATGGGCGAGCGTGCCACCGCCACCACGCTGTGGGACGGCACGTCGCTCCCGGCCGGCCCGGTCACGTACATCGGTCTGGAACGCCCGGAGGGCCTGCACCCGGACTCCGTCGTCATCACCCCGGAAAACCTGCGTGACCTGATCCCCGCCTGACTGCTAGCGTTGGCCCCGGCGAGGCCATGAACGGGCTTCCTTCTCACACCACCTGACATAGCCCGTTCGCTTTCCTCGCCCTCGACCACCCGCCGGGGTGCCACAAGGCACCCCGGCGTCGTCGTTTCCCCGTGGTCCACCTCCTCGGCCGGCGTTGTTCCGCCCCAGGCCGGGTGGGTCCGTGCCGTCCCGTCGGTCCGCTCGGTATGACCGTGATCACATCAATTCCGTTGTGCCGTGGTCCGGCCCCCATCGCGTCTGAGTTCGGGGGTCTGTGCCCACGAGCGAATCGGAGACCGGACTGTGCGTGCTGACCAAGGTGGCGGGGCGGAGAAGGAGAAGCCCGGAGGGGAGGCCGGAGGGGAGGAGCCCGGAGGGCGGCGGTGGATCGACTACCCGCGCAGAGGGCGGCGCGGAGTCCGCCGCTGGCTCCCGTCCTGGCGGCAGCTGCTCCTGGTGGCGGGGGCCGGGGCCGCGGTGCTGACGGGGTGGCTGACCTGGTTCTACGTCACCACCCACGTCCCGGAGGACCTGAACGCCTTCGCCACCCAGCAGAACAACGTCTACTTCTGGGCGGACGGCACCGAGATGGCACGGATCGGCGAGACCAACCGGCAGGAGGTGCCGCTCGACCAGGTGCCGGAGTCGGTGCAGTGGGCCGTACTGGCCGCCGAGAACGAGACCTTCTACTCGGACCCGGGGATCTCCTTCACGGGCATCGGCCGCGCGGTCTACCAGATGGTCTCGGGCGGTGAGACCCAGGGCGGCTCGACCATCACCCAGCAGTACGTCAAGAACAACTACCTGAACCAGCGTCAGGACTTCTCGCGCAAGCTCAGCGAGATCGTCATCGCGATCAAGCTGGACCGGCGGATGGGCAAACCGGACATCCTGGCCGGCTATCTGAACACCAGTTGGTTCGGGCGCGGCAGCTACGGCATCGAACGGGCCGCGGCCGCGTACTACGGCAAGGACGTCTCGCAGCTCAACCCGAGCGAAGGGGCCTTCCTCGCCGCCCTGTTGAAGGGGGCCGGGCAGTTCGATCCGGGGATCAGCGCGAACAACCACCGGCGGGCCGAGGAGCGGTGGTCCTGGATCCTGGACCGGATGGTGAAGGTCGGCAGGCTCTCCGCCGCCGAGCGCGCCCGGTACACGGTGTTCCCCGAGCCCAGGACCCAGCCGAAGGCGGCGGGGCTGAGCGGCCAGGTCGGGTACCTGGTGGACATGGCCAGGACCTACGTGGAGGGCCACAGCGACATCACGCAGGCCCAGTTCGACCTCGGCGGCCACCAGATCTTCACCACCTTCGACAAGCCGAAGGTCAACGCGCTGGCCGCCGCGGTGCGGGACGCCACCAAGGGGATCGACCCCGACAGCCGCGAGGCCGACCGGTTACTGAAGGTCGGTGCCGCCTCGGTGGCCCCGGACGGGAGGATCGTCGCGCTCTACGGCGGAACCGACTACCTGAAACAGGGCTTCGACAACGCCAACACCTCCACGGTGCCGGTCGGTTCGGCCTTCACCCCGCTGGTCTACGCAGCGGGCCTGAGCGAGGGCGTGCAGCGCAAGCGGGGCGGCAGCCGCACCCCGGTGACGCCCGCCACCACCTACGACGGCGACGACGGCGTGAACGTGATGACCCCGGAGGGGCCGTACTGGGGGCGTAACGGGCGGATAGCGAAGACCGCCAACGACGGCAAGCGGAGCTGGGGGACGGTCACCCTGAGGAGCGCGGTGGAGCAGTCCGTCAACGGGCCGATGATGCAGCTCGCCATGGACGTCGGCCTGGACCGGGTGCAGAAGACCGCCGCCGACCTGGGCCTGCTCCCGGGCAGCATGGGGGAGTTGGTGCCGGCCTTCGGCGTCGGGAACTCCACACCGAGCGCGATCAGGACCGCCGACGCCTACGCCGCCTTCGCCGCCGGAGGCAGCCACACGGACCCGTACTCCGTCCTGCGGATCACCCGGAACGGCGAGCCGCTCGGGCTGCGCCTGCCGACCGCCGTACAGGCGCTGACCCCGCAGGTCGCGGGGGAGGTGGACGCGGCGCTCAAGAGCGCGGTCCGCACCGGGAGCGCCAGGTCGGTGGCGGAGGCCGGGCCGGACCTGGCCGGGAAGCCGGGAACGACTCCGGACCGCACGGCGGGGTGGTTCGTCGGCTACGACGCGCGGATGTCCACGGCCGTCACGGTCTTCCGGGCGGACCTGAAGGACATGAAGCTGCTCTCACTGGAGGGGTTGGGCGGCGCCGCCCCGGACACCCCGGACTCCGCGCTGCCCACCCAGATCTGGACCTCGTACATGAAGGCGGCCGGTGGCCCGGGAGGCGCGAGCGGCCGGTAGGGCCTGGGGCGCCGGTAGGTCCTGGGGCCGGTGGGGCCGGGCGGCCGCGGGGCGTGGTGTCACGGCCCCGCGGCCGTCCGGGCCTGGTCACTTGACCAGGCGGGACCAGTCGGCCGGCTGCCCCGGGTCCAGCGCGCGCAACTGGTCGAGCACTTTGGGGTCCTGGGCGTCCAGCCAGTCGGCGACCTGGCGGAAGGACACGCAGCGGACGCCCTCCCGGGTGCAGACGCTCTTCATCACGTCCTCGATGGCCTGCATATAGATGCCGCCGTTCCAGCTCTCGAAGTGGTTCCCGATGAAGAGCGGGGCCCGGCTGCCGTTGTAGACCCGTTCGAAGCCGTTGAGGTAGCCGTTGCGGGTCTCCTTCTCCCACGCGTCGTACTTCTTCGGATCGCCCTTGGTGGTGTCCTCGGACTGGTTGGCGAGGAAGTTGTAGTCCATCGAGAGGACCTGGGTCGATTTGCCCGGGTAGGGCAGCAGTTGGAGCGGGAAGTTCCAGATGCCGCCCTTCTTGCCGGGCCAGACCTGGAACTCACCCGGTGAGCTGGCGTCGTACCGGAAGCCGGCCGCCTTCTCGGCCGCGAGCAGGTTCTTCTGGCCCTGCAGGCAGGGGGCGCGGCCGCCGACCGCCTCCTTGGTGTAGTCGAAGGGCAGCGGCGGGAGGTTCTTGAAGCCGGTGTTGGTCTTCCAGTTGGTGACGAAGGAGATCGCCTGGTCGAGCTCGCTCTTCCACTCCTCGGTGCTCCAGTCGTCGCCGCCCTTGGAGTCGCAGAAGTGCCCGTTGAAGTGGGTGCCGATCTCGTTCCCGTCCTGCCAGGCCAGGCGCAGTTGCTCCAGGGTGTCCTTGATGTGGGCGTCGGTGGCGAAGTCGATGGCGGAGGCGCCGGCGTCGTGCTGCGGCGGGTGGTAGAGCGTGCGTTTGGACTTGGGCAGGGTGTAGATGCCGCTGAGGAAGAACGTCATCTGGGCGTTGTTCTCCGTGCCCAGCTTGCGGAAGCGCGAGAACTGTTCGTCGTCGCCCTCCAGCGCGCCGTCCCAGGAGAACACCACGAACTGCGGCGGCTTCTCACCGGGCTTCAGCTTCTCGGGCCGGGGTTGTCTGGGCTGCGGGCCGGTGTCGGAGGTGGAGCCGTCGCCGAGCACCTTGACCTGGCCGTCCCAGGTCGGCGTGGCGCTGGGGGTCGGGGTGGCACCGGGGCTGCTGGGGCTGTCGGAGGGTGTGCCGCTCGGGTCGGGTGTGCTCTCCGGAGCGGCGCCGGCGGTGGCCGGTCTGCCCTTCGAGTCGGGGCCTCCCGTGCCCAGGCCGAGGGCCACGACGACCCCCGTTGCCAGCAGGACAGCCACGCCACGAGCAGGCCGCACCGTTCCTCCGTTTCTCCGACCTGCCGTCAAATGCTGGTCAGATAGTCATACGTATGGTGCGAACATCAGAACACCTTGATCGACAATGTGTCGAGGCTTGCATGGGACGGGAGTTGGGAGATAGGTGTGCGACCGGAGGCCGGTCGCGCCCCGGGTGGGTGCGGCCGGCCTCCGGTCGGGCGGGCTCAGCGGCCCGCGTAGACGTCCTCGACGTAGCGGCGCTCGTCGATCAGGCCCTGGAGCCAGGCCTGGGCCCGGCCTTCGTCGGCGCCGGGGGTCCGGCTCCGGTAGAGCTCGCGGAAGGCGGCGCGGACACCCGGGGCCATCCGGGCGCCGTCGCCGCACACGTAGACCTCGGCGCCGGCGGCGAGCAGGCTCCAGACCTCCGCGCCCTCGGCGGCGATGCGGTCCTGGACGAAGCGCCGACCGTCGACGGGCTGTTCGCTGAAGACCGGGCGCATCGAGACGGCGCCGGCCTGCTCGGCGGCGAGCAGTTCGTCGCGGTGCAGGTAGTCGGCGTCGGGCGCGTCGCAGCCGAAGTAGAGCAGGGCCGGGGCGAGTTCGGTGGCCCTGTCCTTGGCCTCGTCGGTGGCGGCGGCCTTGTCGGCGGTGGCGGTGGCGAGCAGGGCGCGGCGGTCGGCGACCGCGCCGCGGAACGGCGCCAGGCCGGTGCCGGCCGCGATCATGATCACCGGGGCGCGGTGGCCGATCCGGAACGTCTCGCGGCACGGCTGGAGGCGCGCCAGCACGGTGTCCCCGACGGCCACCCGGTCGAGGTAGCCGGAGCCGACGCCCCGGAAGGAGCCCCGGCCGGAGCGGGCCGGGGCGTCGAGCACGGAGACCATCAGGTCCACGTGGCGCGGGGCGCTGGTCGGCGAGGTGGAGATGGAGTACATCCGGGGTCGGATCGGCGGCAGCAGTTCCAGCAGCACCGGCCAGGTCAGGACCTCCCGCAGGGCCGGGTGGTCCTCGACCAGCTCCAGCAGCGTCCGCGGGTCGTCCTCGGGCAGCGCCCGCAGCGCGGCCTGCTCGGGCGGGCACGGGTTGAGGTCGGCCAGCGTCGCGCGCTGGGCGGCGCTCGGGCGGTCCTGCAACTCGACGTGGTGGGTAAGCAGTTCGCGGACCGTCAGCGGCCGGTCCACGGCCAGGATGGTGCGCCGGTTCGCCACGATGCCGAGCAGGGTGTCCGCGTCGGCGCCCAACACCTTGGCGGCGCGCTCGACCAGGGCCGGGTCGTTGGCCGGCAGCACCGAGACGTGGTCCGCGGTGCGGTAGTCGACGCCCTCCGGCAGGGCCAGCCGGACCAGGCGCTTGACCCGGGGGTAGGCGGGGTCGGTGAGGCTGCCGACCGCCGTGACGGTCAGCCCGATCACGCGGCGCTTCGCGGCCAGGGCGTCCAGCGGGCCGCCGGCCAGCTCGGTCACGGTGTACGTCTCCAGGGCGGCGGCCTCGGCGGGAGCGGGCGCGGTGCCGGTGCCGGGGGCGACGACGGGTGCAGCGGCGTCGCCGTACCGCTCCAGCAGGGCCCGGCTCAGCGCCGTGGTGAACTCCGCCACCTTCCCGGCCAGATCGCCGGAGGCGTCGGCCGCGCCCCGGGCGAGCAGCCGGGTGCCGCCGAGGGCGGCGAGGCCCTCGTCGATCAGCGTCGGCACGCGCTGGTACGTGGCGGCGTACGTCCGGTCGCCGATGCCGAGCACCGCGTACCGGACGTCCTTCGCGAACCCGGCGGTGCCCTGGCTGCTGGCGCCCGCGCCTTCGCCGCCCTCGGCCTGTTCGGCCTGCTCGGTCGCCGTCCGGAGCCGGCGGACGAACTCCGCCGCGTCGTCCGTCGGCTGCCCGTTGTACGAGGCGGCGGTGATCACCACCGGCCGGTCGGTGGGCAGCCCGTCCGCGTAGGCGTCCAGCGGGGCGACGGCGGTGTCGCAGCCGAGCGCGGCCGCCGCGTCGGCCAGCTGCCGGGTGAACTCGCGGCAGGCGCCGTAGTTGGAGCCGTGCAGGAGCAGCAGGCCGGTGCCCTGGCGGACCCGCCCGGGCAGGTCGGCGGCGCGGACGGGTGCGTCCGCCACCGCCGGGGGCGTGGCCGTGCGCGGGGCGAGGGCGAGGGTGAAGTCGTCGGGCTTGATGGTGAGCGTCTGCTTGATGGTCAGCTGGTAGTCGGCGTGGTCGATCAGCCGGTAGCGGTGGACCAGCATGCCGAGCAGCATGGTCGCCTCGTGCAGCGCGAACTGCCGCCCGATGCAGGCGCGTTCGCCGGTGCCGAAGGGCTTGAAGGCGTGCGGTGAGCGGGCCGCCTCCGGCTCGGGGTCGAAGCGGGAGGGGTCGAACAGCTCCGGGTTGTCGCCCCAGACGGGGTCGCGGTGCAGCATCATCGTGGCCACCAGGACCGGCTCCCCGGCGCGGACCGGGATCCGGC
Organism: Kitasatospora sp. NPDC127121; assembly: GCF_042677305.1. Lineage (NCBI taxonomy): Bacteria > Bacillati > Actinomycetota > Actinomycetes > Kitasatosporales > Streptomycetaceae > Kitasatospora > Kitasatospora sp. NPDC127121. Next base: position 19,491 of record NZ_JBHXTQ010000061.1, read on the forward strand.
CGCCGAGCAGGGTGTCCGCGCGGGCCTCCCGGCTGAACGCGGGGGCGGTCGGCCACAGTCGCAGCGCCTCGTTGAGCACCTGCCGGGTGTACCGGAGCCGGCCGATGTCCTCGTACGAGGGCTCCGGATCGGCCTGGTCGCCCCAGAGCGCGTCCACCTCGCGCTGGACCTCGCGGAGCACGGCGGGGTGCTTGACGAGGTAGTACAGGGCGAAGGAGAGCGCGCCCGAGGTGGTCTCGTGGCCGGCGATCAGGAAGGTGATCACCTGGTTGCGGATGTTCTCGGCGTCCAGTCTGCTGCCGTCGGCGGGGTGCACGGCGTCGAGCATCAGGCCCAGCAGGTCCTCGGCCGGGCCCTGTTCGGGGCTGCCGGCGCGGGCGGCGATCACCTCGTCCACCACCGAGGCCAGGTACCGGGCGTCGCCCCGGGCGGCCTCGTCGGGCTCGTTGTGGTCGAGTTCCGGGTCGCGCAGGAGCTTGTTCATCGCCCAGTTCAGGGAGCGGACCATCGCCTCGACGAAGGGGTGCGGCTCCTCCCGGTCGAAGGAGCCGAAGTCGAAGCCGAAACCGGCCAGCCCGATGGTGTCCAGGGTCATCCGGGTCATGTCGCCGGGCACGTCCACGACCAGCCCGGCGGCCGACCGGCCGTCCCAGGACTCGATCAGGCGGCGGGCCACCCGCAGCATCACGGGGTGGTAGGTGCGCATCGAGCCGAGCGCGAAGGCGGGCATCAGGATGTCGTGCGCCCTGGCCCAGTTCGGCTCCGCGTTGTACGCCGTGAACAGGCCGTCCCCGGTGAACTCGCGGACGTTCTCCAGGGCCGGTCCGATCGACTTGGTGAACCGCTCCTCGTCGGCCAGCTCCTCGACCAGGTCCAGGCCGCTGACGATCAGGGTGTCCCGCCCGTGCAGGCGCTGGACGAAGGCCGGGGCGTGCCGCCGGGCCAGTTCCATGGTGCGCAGCAAGGGGGCGGCGATCGGCGGCGCCGACGAGATGTCGACCAGCGGCACCCCGGCGGGGCTCTGCCGGGGCACCAGGGTCCCGGGCGGGAGCCCGGCTCCAGCCGGATTCGTAGCCTCGGCTGCCGCCGGGGTCATCGTCTCGGTCATGGGTTGTCGCCTTCCGTGGCAGGAGAAACCTCGTCGTCCTCCACTCTCGCCCGAACAGGGCAGGAACCCGGGCCCGAGGACTACATGTTTGTGCAGTAGCGGCGGTCGCGGAAGACTTGTCAACGGACCGTCAGGTCTGCTGCACGCGCAAGTTGTACACGGGAGGGGCCGGGATGAGACTGACCGACTGCGAGTCGACGGCGGAGAGCTGGCAGGACCTCGCCGTCATCTGGCGCAACCGGACGCTGCGGTTGCTCGACCACGTGCCGGTGGCGCTGGCGGTGTGCGAGTTCAGCGGCCGGATCATGATCGTCAACCGGGCGATGGCCGCCGAATTCGGCCTGCTGCCCGGGCAGTTGCGCAACCGGAAGATCCTGGAGTTCTTCACCCTCCGGGACAGCGCCACCATACCGGCGCTCGCCGAGGCCGTCCGCCTGCACCGCCGCTCGCAGTACCCGGCGCCGGTCTCCTGGTCGGCCGCCGACGGCACCGAGCGGAGCGGCGAGATGACCGTCGCCCTGGTCGGCGACACCCCGGAGGACGCCCCGAACCTGCTGCTCTCGCTGCCGGTCCGCACCGGGCCCGCCGGCCCGCCGGCCGCCCCCCGCCCCGAGGTGAGCCCGATCGAGGCCCGGATCCTCGCCGCCGCCGCCCGCGGCGCCACCACGGCCCAGATCGGCCGGGAGATCGGCCTCACCCCGGACGGCGTCAACTACCACCTCGCCCGGCTCACCCGCCGCTGGCAGCTGCCCAACCGCACCGCACTGGTCGCCCGCGCCTACGCCACCGGCGTCCTGGCCGCCGGCGCCTGGCCGCCGGAGCCGGCCCCCCGACCATGACGGGGGCGGCTCGCGGGGGAGGCCGGCGGGCTGGGCTGCGCGGGCTGGGTTGCACGGGGCTGGGCCGTTCGGTGATTTAGTTATATGCTCACAATGATTTCAACAATACAAATACTTGTGGAGCCCCTACCATGCCGGACGCCGCCCCACGACGGCCCTGGCTCGTGCTCGCCATCTGCTGCATGAGCCTGCTGATCGTCAGCCTCGACAACACGATCCTGAACGTCGCCCTGCCCGCCATCCAGCGCGACCTGCACACCTCGGTGTCCGGGCTGCAATGGACGGTCGACGCCTACACGCTGGTGCTGGCCAGCCTGTTGATGCTCTCCGGCTCCACCGCCGACCGGGTGGGCCGCCGCCGGGTCTTCCAGATCGGGCTGGTGGTCTTCACCGCGGCGTCGCTGCTGTGCAGCCTGGCCCCCGGGCTCGGCTGGCTCGTCGCCGCACGGATGCTCCAGGCGGTGGGCGGATCGATGCTGAACCCCGTCGCCATGTCGATCATCAGCAACACCTTCACCGACTCCCGGCAGCGTGCCCGCGCCATCGGCGTGTGGAGCGGCGTCGTGGGCATCAGCATGGCCGCCGGACCGATCGTCGGCGGCGCCCTGGTCGAGTCGGCCGGCTGGCGGGCCGTCTTCTGGATCAACGTGCCGATCGGCCTGGCCGCGCTGTTCCTGACCCGCAGGTACGTGCCGGAATCACGGGCGCCGCGGCCCCGCCGGGTCGATCCGGTCGGCCAGGTGCTCGTCATCGTCCTGCTCACCGCGCTCACGTACGCGATCATCGAGTCGCCGGAGCGCGGCTGGACCTCGCCGCTCGTCGTCGGCTGCGCGGCGGCGGCGCTGGGCGCGCTGCTGGGCCTGCTGTGGTACGAGCCCAGGCGCGCCGACCCGCTGATCGAGCTGCGGTTCTTCCGGTCCGCGCCGTTCGCGGGCGCCACCGTGATCGCGGTCGCCGCCTTCGCCTCCCTGGGCGGGTTCCTGTTCGTCAGCTCCCTCTACCTGCAGAACGTGCGCGGGCTCACCCCGCTGCACGCCGGTCTGTTCATGCTGCCGATGGCGGTGATGGCGCTGCTGACCGCGCCGGTGTCCGGCCGCATGGTCGCCTCCCGGGGTCCGCGCATCCCCCTGCTCCTCGCCGGGGCGGCCCTGTGCGCGAGCGCCGTGCTCCAGGCGCTCACCTACTCCGAGCACCTTCCGACGGCCGTGCTGGTCGTCGCGTACCTGCTCTTCGGCACCGGCTTCGGCCTGGTCAACGCGCCCATCACCAACACCGCCGTTTCGGGCATGCCCCGTTCGCAGGCCGGTGTCGCGGCCGCGGTGGCCTCCACCAGCCGGCAGATCGGCCAGTCCCTCGGCGTGGCCGTCGTCGGCGCCCTGATGGCGGGCGGGGCGTACGCGCACACGGCGGCCTTCACCGACGCCGGGCGGACGGCGTGGTGGATCATCGCAGGCTGCGGCGCCGTCGTGCTGGTCACGGGTACGCTCACTTCCGGCCGCTGGGCCCGGGAGGCGGCCCTGCGCACGGCGGAGCGGCTCGCCGCCGAGGAGACGCCTGAGGCGCCTGAGACGCCGGAGGCGCCGGGGGCGAGGGAGATGAAGGAGACGGTGAACACCTGATGGACCGCCCGCACACCGGCGAGCACCACGAGGGGGACGAGGCCGCCACCAGTACGGCGACCAGGGTCTGGCAGGGGCTGAACGTGCTCGTCCTGGAGCGCTACGACCGCCGCAAGACCGTCGCCGAAGCCCTCGGCATGAGCTTCAGCCGGGTCAGGGCGCTGCGCCGCCTCGGCGCCGACCCGATCACCCTGCGGGACCTGGCCGAGCGGCTGGGCAGCGACCCGCCCTACACCACCGTCATCGTCGACGACCTGGTGCGGCGCGGCCTCGCCGAACGCGTCACCAATCCCGCCGATCGCCGGTCCAAGCTGGTCCATCTGACCGAGGAGGGCCAGACGAAGGCCGCCCTCGCCGCCAGGATCCTCACCACCCCGCCCGACGACCTGCTCGCCCTGCCCCCGGAGGACATCCAGGCGCTCGACCGCGTCCTGGCGAAGCTCCTGGACTGAACCCCCCCCGGCGGGTGCCGTCGTGGCCGCCGACGGGCTGTGAGGCCAGCGTGAAGGTCATGGGTGGGGCCGGTGATCGGCCGTTGATCGGGCGTAGACGGCAAGCCTGCAGCATCTGGAACCGGAGGGGACCGGTTCGGAGGCCACAGCCTGACCACCGGGACCCACGCGGTCGGACCACGGACCGCGCGGGTGCCCAGCGCTGATGCCGCCACCGGTCCCGACCCCCATCAGGAGTCCGGACCACGAAGGGCAGACGAGGCATGGACGGCGGGCAGTGGGTGCAAGCGGTGAGGCCGGCGGCGGGCTTCGGCGAGCAGTTGAGGGTACGGCGCGAGCGGATCGGCCTGACCCAACAGTGCCTGGCCGATCACGCCACCCTGAGCGTGCGGGCGATCCGGGACATGGAGAGCGGCCGAGTCAGAAGGCCGCGGAACGAGACCGTCCGGCTGCTGGCGGACGCGCTGCGGCTGGAGGGCCGCAGCCGGACGGACTTCGAGGAGGCCGCCCGTCGGCACCCGCTCGCCGATGAGCCGGCGGCCGTGGCGCCGGTCGCCCCGCCGGTGGCGCGCGGGGCCATCGTCGGCCGGGAGATGGAGGCCGAGGTGCTGTCCGACGCCTTCGCCGTGCACGGGGACCGGCTGGTCTCGCTGGTGGGGCTCGGCGGGGTCGGCAAGACCCGGCTCGCCCTGGAGGTGGCCCGCCGCCTGCACCTGGCCGCCTGCTGGTCGGTGCGCTGGGTGGACTGCGCCGGCGACCCGGCCCCCTGGCACGGCCGGATGGACGACATCGTCCGGGACATCGGCGACCGGCCCGCCCTGCTGGTGCTGGACGGCGCCGACGGCGGGGTGGACGCCGGCCGGCTGGACGGGCTGTTCCACCACTGCCCCGGGCTGCGGGTGCTGATCACCGCCCGGGAGGCCTGGCCGCTGCCCGGCGGGCAGGTCGTCCCGCTCGCGCCGCTGCCCGTACCGGCCCCCGAACTCGACGTCGAGCCGGAGGCGTTGGCGCAGATCGGCGCCGTCCGGCTGCTGCTCTCGCACCTGCGCCGGCTGCGCCCCGGCTACACCCTGGAGCGCTCCGAGGCCCCCGCCGTGGCCGCGCTCTGCCGCCACCTGGACGGCCTGCCGGGGGCGTTGGAGCGCGCGGCGGGGTGGACGCTGGTGCAGTCCACCGCCCAGCTGCTGGCCCGGCTGTCGGTCGGCCCGTTCACGCTGGCGGCACCGCCGGTGGTGTACGGCACGCGCGGCGACGTCCGGGACGAGGTGGAGCCGGCGATCCAGCGGTTGACGGAGCGCCAGCGGGCCCTGCTGGACGTGCTCGTGGACGAGCCCGGCGACTGGTCGGGGGAGGACGCGGTGGTCCGCAGCGGCTGGGCGCCGCAGACCTGCCTGGCGACGGTGCACGAACTGCTGTCGCGCGGACTGATCCGCAGCGTGCCCGCCCGCGACGGGGTGCGCTTCACGGTGCTCAACGTGTGCCGCCGCCTCCTCCGGGAGGAGCCCGGGCACCGGTTCGCGCCGGCCGGGGACGTCCAGCTGCTCGCCGTCGCGGGCTGACCACGCGGCGGCCGGCCGGGTGTCGATACTGCCGCATCTTGCCCGCATCTTGCCGCACGAGCTGCCGGTCGCCGGGCCCGATCGTTCCTAGCGTTCTCCGTGGGGCTGGACCGCCGCGGAATACGCGCCGGAATTCCCGGGCCGCCGGCTGGGGCGTCGGCGGAATTCCATCGAGGATCGCTACCGACGAGGGCTGGATTGTGGAGCACGGAAATGCAAGAGAGAGCAGACTGGACGTCGTCGTGACGACGACGGCCTCGGATTCGCACACCTGGAACCTGGTGTTCCTGCAACTGCTGCTGGAGGAAATGGGCCACCGGGTGACGAACCTGGGCGCGTGCGTCCCCGACGCCCTGCTGCTCTCCGAATGCCGCCGGATCGAACCGGACCTGATCGTGGTCAGCAGCGTCAACGGGCACGGCTACCAGGAAGGGCTGCGGGTGATCCCGGCCCTGCGCGCCTGCCCGGAACTGCGGCGCACCCCGACGGTCATCGGCGGCAAGCTCGGCATCGCCGGAACCGACGACCCCGACCGCGAGAGGACACTGCTGGCGGCCGGCTTCGACCGGGTCTTCGAGGAGGACTCCGCGGTGGCCGGGTTCCGCGAGTTCGTCGACGGGCTGCACTCCCGGGTCCTGCTGTGACGAGCTTCGGCGCGTTCGTGGCGCAGGCCGCGGAGGCCGGCGCACTGGTGGTCCAGCCCCGGATGGGGATGGCGCAGGCGGCCCGGATGCGGGAGGGCCTGCTCGCCACCCGGGCGGCGGCCGCCGTCACCGTCGGCACCATCACCCTGGACAGCTACACCCGCACCGGCGACCTCGACGCCGCGCGGCGGGCCCTGGCCGCCGGGGCCGGCCTCAACGGCTACCCGATCGCCACCCACCCGGTCGACGTCACCCGGTCGGTCCTGGCCGGGGTGGCGGACGCGGGCTTCCCGGTACAGGTCCGGCACGGCTCGGCCGCGCCGGAGCACATCATCGGGGCGCTGCTGGCGGCCGGCCTGGACGCCACCGAGGGCGGACCGGTCTCCTACTGCCTGCCGTACGGCCGCACCCCGCTGCACGAGGCGGTGGCCCGCTGGCAGCGCAGCTGCGAACTACTGTCGTCCATACGGGAGTTCGGTGCGGATCCGCACCTGGAGACCTTCGGCGGCTGCATGATGGGCCAGCTCTGCCCGCCCTCGCTGCTGATCGCCATCAGCGTCCTGGAGGCGCTGTTCTTCCGCCAGCACGGGCTGCGCAGCATCTCGCTCAGCTACGCCCAGCAGGCCAACGCCCGCCAGGACGAGGAGGCGCTGGCCGCGCTCGGCCGGATCGCGGGCGAACTGCTCGCGGACGTCGACCACCACCTCGTGGTGTACGCGTACATGGGCGTGTACCCGCGCTCGCCCGGCGGCGCCCGACTGCTGCTGGAGGACGCCGCGCGGCTCGCGGTGCGCGGCGGCGCCGCCCGGCTGATCGTCAAGACCACGGCCGAGGCGCACCGCATCCCGACCGTCGCCGAGAACGTCCGGGCGCTGGAGACCGCTGCCGCGGCCGCCACGGCGGAACGCGCCCGCCCCCGGCCCGCCGCCCCGCCGGACACCGGGATCGAGGCCGAGGCCAGGGCGCTGATCGGCGCGGTGCTCGACCTGGACGCCGACCTCGGGCGGGCCCTGGTGCGGGCGTTCGCGGCCGGGTACCTGGACGTGCCGTACTGCCTGCACCCCGACAACGCCGGGCGGACGCGCAGCTCGCTCGGCCCGGACGGGCGGCTGCTGTGGTCCGCCGTCGGCTCGATGCCGATCGCCGGGCTCGCCGAGGGCGGCCGCGCGCCGATCCTCGGCTCGGCCGGGCTGCTGGCCGCGCTCTCCCAGGTCCAGCAGCGCTACGACGACCGGGCCGGGCGCTCGCCCGCACCCGCACTGCGGGGGCTGCCCGCCGCGCGGTGAGACGCCCGGTGAGGCGCCCGCTGAGACGTCCGGTGAAACGCCCGGTGAAACGCCCGCTGAGAAACCACGCTCCACGCTCCACGAGAGAACGAGAGAAGAGGACCCCGACCATGCCCGACACCACGCCCCTGCCGCCGACCGACCCGGGCCGGCACCTGACCGCGCCGGCCACCCGCAGCGCGCTCCGGATCCAGCAGCACCTGCTCACCGCGGCCCGCGAGTTCCTGCGCGGCCGGGGCTTCACCGAACTGCTGCCGCCGATCATCGGCCCGGTCACCGATCCCGGTGCGCGCGGCTCCAAGCAGGTGGACATCGACTTCTACGGCCACCGCTACAAGCTGATGACCAGCGCGATCCTGTACAAGCAGGCCTCGCTGCTCGCCTTCGACAAGATCTTCTGCATCGCCCCGAACGTCCGCCTGGAACCGCTGGAGACCGCCGGGACGAACCGGCACCTGGCCGAGTTCCACCAGCTGGACGTGGAGGTCGCCGGGGCGAGCCGGGACGACGTCGTCCAGCTGGCCGAGGACCTGGTGGTGCACATGGTCGACAGCACCGTCCGCGCGCTGCCCAAGGAGTTCGCCGAACTCGGCCGGGACCCGCAGGCCTTCGCCGAACTGCTGCAGGGCTCCTTCGGTCGCATCCGGCACGCGGAGGCGGTCGCCGAACTCCAGGGCATCGGGCACCCGCAGAGCGCCGAGGCCGAACTCGACTGGGAAGGCGAGGCGTTGCTGTCGGCCCGGCGGGACCGGCCGTTCTTCGTCACCGACTACCCGAAGGGCTCGCGCGGCTTCTACGACCGCGAGCACCCCGACGACCCGGGCCTGCTGCGCAACTTCGACCTGCTGGCGCCCGAGGGCTACGGCGAACTGTGCAGCGGCAGCCAGCGCACCAACGACTACGCGGAGATCGTCACCCGGATGCGGGAGACCGGCGAGAACCCGCAGAAGTACCGCTGGTACCTGGACCTGGTGCGCGAGGGCGTGCCGGCCAGCGCGGGCTTCGGCATCGGGGTCGAGCGGCTCACCCGGTACGTCGCCGGGCTGGACGCCGTCTGGCAGGCCAGCGCCTTCCCGAAGATCGCCGGGGTGGTGTCCCCGTGAGCGACCTCAGCGCGCCGGGATTCCCGGAGGAGGAGGTCCGGCACCGGGCCCGCGCCGGGGCGGCCGCCGCCTTCCCGCCCGCCGAGGAGTACGGACACGTGCTGTTCGGCGCCGGCCAGTCGGGCGCGGCGGACCGGGCGGCGCCGCCGGACGCCCTGGACGCGCTGCGGATCGTCCCGCCGCTGTTCCTGCCGCAGCGGCTGGCCAAGCTGATCGACCTCGGCCGCGAGCCCGACTACCGGGACGTCGAACTCGCCACCGTCATCGGCGGGTTCGCCTCCGCGCTGCCGGTGTACGTCTCCGCGACCGGCTCCACCCGGGCCGCCGGCGGTGACCTCGGGCTGGCGCTGAGCCGGCAGGCCGGGGCACTCGGCATCCCGATGGTGATCGGCGAGAACGTGGTGCCGGTCAACGGCTACGGCCGGCTCGGCGAGGCGGCCGACCGTACGCTGCTCGGCCGGCTGCGCGCCTACACCGAAGAACTTCCGGACGGCCTCGGCGGCGTGGCCGTCCAGCAGAGCACCGAGGACGCCGACGCCGAGGTGTGGAACCTCGTCCACAGCGACCCGGCCGCCCTGCCGCTGCTGGAATCCGGGCGGCTGGCCTTCGAGTTGAAGGTCGGCCAGGGCGCCAAACCGGGCCTGGGCGGCATGACGGTGCTGGAGGCCGAGGCCGCCGCCGCGCTGGGCGACCGCTTCGGGCTGGACCCGTTGTTCGGCGACGGGCGTGTGCTGCGCGCCGCCACCCCGGGCACCTTCACCGCGGAGATCCTGCGCCAGCAGATCCGGCTGATGCGCAACAACTACCCGCGGGTGCGGATCTGGGTGAAGCTCTACCCCGGCCGGGACGTGGCCGAGGCCGCCCGGGTGGCGCACGAGGCCGGGGCGGACGCCGTCGTGGTGGACGGCGCCGAAGGCGGAACCGGCTGGGCGCCCGGGGTGTTCCTGCCGCACGTCGGACTGCCGCTCGCGGAGTGCCTGCGCCGGCTGGCGGTCGCGCCGCCGCCCTCGCTGCTGGTCTCCGGGCGGATCTGGGAAGGCGCCAGAGCGGTCAAGAGCCTGGCCTCGGGGGCCCGTGCGGTGGGCCTCGGGCGGGCGGCGCTGATCGCCGTGGCGGAGGACCGGGAATCCGGGCTCCGCCGTTTCGTGGACTGTCTGGCGCTGGAGCTCCGACTGCTGATCAGCGCGCTCGGAAAGTACGCTCCGCAGGCACTGGACCGGGAGGACGTCTGGTCCCCCGAGGAATGCGGAATCACCGCCGGCCGGTAGCCCCGGCCTGCCCGGGTCGATTCCTGCGGCATGCCCGGAAAGCGGCAGCGGAAAACTGCCGATTTCCTTCCTCCTTTCCTGCCGATAGGGCCGTCGAATTCCCCCTATCGTCGAACTCGTCGCCGATTCATCTCACTTCTGGGGCTGGATGATGTCCTCTCGCGGTTTTCCTACTGAGAATGCTGCGCCCGAAAGCACGGCGCCCGAAATCACGGTGCCTGAAATAACGGTGTCCGCTTTCGAGCCGCCCGCTTTCGAGCCGTTCGCCTCCGCCGTCCGCCGCTTTCCGGAGCGGCCGGCCGTCCGCACCGGCGGCCGGACCGTCAGCTACCGGGAGCTGGACGGCCTGACCGCCGCGCTCGCCGCCCGGCTCGCCCCCGGGGGGACGGTCGCCGTCACCGGCCGCGACCGGCTGGACCACGTGGTCGCGCTGCTGGCGGTCCTGCGGGCCGGCGCCACCTACCTGCCGCTGGACCGGGAGGCCCCGGAGGAGCGCAACCGCTGGATCACCGAGGACGCCGGGGCCTCCCTCGCCCTCGGCGGCGAGGAGCTCACCGAGCTCACCGGGCTCAGCGACGGTGCCGCTGCCGGTGCCGGCGCGGGCTACGTCATCTACACCTCCGGCACCACCGGCCGCCCGAAGGGCGTGCACGTCCCGCTCGCCGCGCTGACCGGCCACCTGGCCGCCGCCGTCCGGACCTTCGGCCTGACCGAGCAGGACGTGGTGCTGCAGTTCGCCCGTCCGACGGTGGACGTGGCCGTGGAGCAGGTCCTCGGCGCGCTGTCCGCCGGGGCCTGCCTGGTCCTCCCGGAGCACCGACTCCTCTCCCCGGCCGAACTGCTGGACCTGCTGGACGCCGAGGGCGTCACCGTCGCCAACCTGGCCGCCGGCTACTTCCAGGACGTGGTGGCGGCCCTGGGCGGCCGGGTGCCGCGCACCCTGCGGCTGATGATCTCGGGCAGCGACAAGCTGGAGCCCGCCACCGCCGCCGCCTGGTGGGCCGCGACCGGGGTGCCGCTGCTGAACGCGTACGGACCGACCGAGACCGTGGTCACCGCCACCACCCACCGGCTCGCGGGCGAGCAGCCCGAGGCGGGTGTGCCGATCGGGACCGCGCTCGGCGGGCGGCGGCTCTACGTGCTCGACGAGCGGCTGCGTCCGGTGCCGCCCGGCACGGCCGGCGAACTGTACGTCGGCGGGCCGCTGCTGGCCTCCGGCTACCTCGGCCGCCCGGGCCTGACCGCCGACCGCTTCGTCGCGGACCCGTTCGCGGACCCGCTCGTGGCCCCGCTCGCGGACCCGGGCGGGGAGGCGCCCGCAGCGCCGAGCGGCGCTCCCGGCGCGCGGATGTACCGCACCGGCGACGTGGTGCGCCGCACGACCGAGGACGGCCCGCTGGAGTTCGTCGGCCGCAGCGACCACCAGGTGAAGGTCCGCGGCTTCCGGGTCGAGCCGGGCGAGATCGAGCAGGTGCTGGCCGGGTACCCGGGCGTCACCGGCTGTGTGGTGGTGGCGCGCGAGGGCCGGCTGGCCGGCTACCTGACCGGCGCCGCGCCGCAGTACGCGGAGGCGCGGGCCTGGCTGGCCGAGCGGCTGCCCGAGCACATGATCCCGGCGACGCTCACCGCGCTGGACGCCTTCCCGCTGACCGGCGGCGGCAAGGTGGACCGCCAGGCCCTGCCCGAGCCGCAGGCAGCCCCCGAGGGCCAGCCGACCGGCCGCCCGCCGCGCACGCCCGCCGAGCAGCTGATCGCGGCGGTCTGGGCGGACGTGCTCGGGGTGCCCGAGGTCGGGGCTGACGACAACTTCTTCCACCTGGGCGGCGATTCGCTGACGGCCGTGCGGGTGGTGGGCCGGGTCTTCGACGTCTTCGGCATGGTGTCCCCGTACACCATCTTCGACGCGCCGACGCTGGCGGAGTTCGCCGCCGCGGTGACCGCCGCCTCCGGCGGTGAGCGCCCGGCGCTGGTCCGCTCGGGCGCCGCCGAGGCCCCGCTGTCCAAGTTCCAGCGCGGCCTCTGGTTCCTCGACCAGTGGAACCCGGACGCGCCGACCTACGTGGTGCCCTGGGTGTTCCGGTTCGCCGGGCCGATCGACCCCGAGCTGCTGCGCCAGGCGCTGGCCGGGGTGGTGGCGCGGCACGAGAGCCTGCGGACGACCTTCGAGCTCGCCGAGGACGGCCCGCGCCAGGTCGTCCACCCGGCCGTGGAGCTGCCGTTCACGCTCACCGAGACCACCGCCGACCAGGTGGACGACCTGGTGGCCGAGGCCGCGCTGGAGCCCTTCGACCTGGAGGCCGGGCCGCTGGTGCGGGCGCGGGTCTTCCGGGCCGCCGGCGCGACCACGCTGCTGCTGCTCTTCCACCACATCGTCTGGGACGAGGGCTCGCTGCCGGTGCTGGAGGCCGAACTCCAGGAGCTGTACGCCGCGGCGGCCGAGGGGCGCCCGGCCGAGCTGCCGGAACTCGCCGTCCAGTACGGCGACTACGCGGCCTGGCAGTACCAGGACGACACCGCCGAGCGGCAACTCGACTACTGGCGCGAGCAGTTGTCCGACGCGCCGGACGCCGACGCGCTGGTGCCGGACCACCCCCGCCCCGAGGAGCAGGCCTTCCGCGGCGCGTTCCACCGCTTCGCGATGGCGGATCCGGTGGCCGGGGCCGTCCGGGCGCTCGCCCGCAGTGAGGACGCCACCCCGTTCATGGTGCTGCTCGCCGGGCTGGCGCTCACCCTGCACCGCCGCTCCGGGCAGCGCGACCTGGTGCTCGGCTCGCCGGTGAACGTCCGTGGCCGGGCCGAACTCGACGGCCTGATCGGCTACTTCGTCAACCTGCTGCCGCTGCGCCTGAAGGTCGAGGAGGGCGTCTCCTTCCGCGAGCTGGTCCGGCACGTGCGCGAGGTGTCGATCGCCGGCTACCGGCACCAGGAGGTGCCCTTCGACGACATCGCGAACGCGGTGGTGGAGGAGCGCCCCGAGGACCGCAACCCGCTGTGCCAGGTGCTGCTGGAGCTGCACCCGTTGGACACCCGCCCGCTGACCGTCGGCGGCTGCGAGGTCACCCGCGAACTGCACTCCAACCCCGTCTCCCGCTTCGACCTGTCCGTCTCGGTGGACGACCGGGGCACCGGCTTCACCGGCCGCTTCGAGTACGACAGCGACCTCTTCGAGGCCTCCACCATGGCCGGCCTGTGCGAGCAGTGGCTGGGTACCCTGGCCGCCGCCCTGGAGGTGCCGGGGCACGCCCTGTTCGAGGCGCAGGCCGCCCGGGCCCCGCAGGCCACCGCCCTGATCTCCGGTGAACGGACTGTCCCGTACGGCGAGTTGAACGCCGCCGCGAACCGGCTGGCCCGCCACCTGGTGGGCCTCGGCATCGGCCGCGGCGACACCGTCGCCGTACTCGCCGAGCGCGGGCCGGAGATGGTCACCGCGCTGCTGGCCGCCCTCAAGACCGGCGCCGCCTACACCCTGCTCGACCCGGACTTCCCGGCCGAGCGGCTGGCCGGCGCGGTCGCCGACACCGGCGCCGCCACGGTGATCACCCACGGCCACGCCACCGTGCCGTTCGCCGTCCGGCGCCAGGTGGACCTGGACGCCGCGGCCGCCGAACTGGCCCGGTGCGCGGCGCACGACCTCGGCCTGCCGGTCGACGGCGGCGACCTCGCCTGCGTGATGTTCACCTCCGGCTCCACCGGCCGCCCCAAGGGCGCGGCCGTCCCGCACCGCGCGCTCACCACCACCTACCTCGGCCAGGACTACGCCCGCTTCGGCCCGGACGAGGTCTGGCTGCAGTGCTCGCCGGTCTCCTGGGACGCCTTCGCGCTGGAGCTCTACGGCGCGCTCTGCTTCGGCGGAGCGTGCGTCCTGCAGCCCGGCCAGCGCCCCGACCCGCAGGCCATCGCCGAGCTGACCCGCCGCCACGGCGTCACCGAACTCCAGCTCTCCGCCAGCCTGTTCAACTTCCTGCTGGAGGAGCTCCCGGAGACCTACGACGGCCTCAAACTGGCCATCACCGCCGGCGAGCGGGCCTCCGTCACCCATGTGGCCAAGGCCCTGGAGACCTACCCCGGCCTGGTGGTCGCCAACGGCTACGGCCCGGTCGAGAGCCTCGGCCTGACCACCTGCCACCAGGTCGGCCCGGAGGACGTCACCGGCAGCTCCGTCCCGATCGGCGTCGCGCTGAACGGCAAGGGCATCCTCGTCCTGGACGAGCTGCTGCGCCCCGTCGAGCCCGGCGTGACCGGCGAGCTGTACGCCTCCGGCGGCGGTCTCGCCTACGGCTACCTCGGCCGGCCCGGCCTCACCGCCGAGCGCTTCGTCGCCTCCCCGTTCGGCGCCCCCGGCGAGCGCATCTACCGCACCGGGGACCTCGGCTACGTCAGCACCGGGGGCCTGCTGGAGGTCACCGGCCGGATCGACGACCAGGTCAAGATCCGCGGCTTCCGGGTCGAGCCCGGCGAGATCGAGGACGCGCTCACCCGGCACCCCGCCGTCCAGGAGGCCGCCGTCACCGTCCACGAACCCGCCCCGGGCGACCACCGCCTGGCCGCCTACGTCACCGTCGGGGCCGACGCGCCGGACCCGGAGGTGCTCCTCGACCACCTGGCCGGCCTGCTGCCCGAGCACATGGTGCCCGCCACCCTGGACGTCCTGGACGCCCTGCCGCTCAACCACAACGGCAAGGTCGACCGGAAGGCGCTGCCCGCCCCCGCCGGGCGCCGGGCCGCCGCCCGCGACCCGCTGACCGAAGCCGAACGGCTGGTCGCCGAGGCCATGTGCGAGGTCCTCGACCTCACCGAGGTCGGCCGGGAGGACAACTTCTTCCGGATCGGCGGCAACTCGCTGGCCGCCGTCCGGGTCGCGATGCGGCTGTCCCGGGAGACCGGCACCCGCGTCCCCCCGCAACTGGTGTTCCGGGCCAGGACCGTGAGCGCCATCGCCGAACGGCTGGCCGCCCGATGACGGGCCGCACCGCACACGAAGGGAACGAGGCCGTGAGCCCGTCCGACCACCCGGCGCGCACCGCGCCCGCCTCGGGGCTGCAACGCGGCCTCTGGTTCCTCGACCGCCTCGATCCGCGGCAGGTCACCTACTGCACGCCCTGGACGGTCGACGTCACCGGCCCGCTCGACCTCCCGCTGCTCCAGCGCGCGCTGGACGCCCTGGTGGCCCGGCACGAGGTGCTGCGCACCACCTTCGCGCTGCACCCCGACGGCCCGCGCCAGCAGGTCCACCACACCCTCGCCCTGCCGCTCGCGGTGACCGACCTGCGCCCGCAGGGCGGCCCCGAGCAGGCCGGACGCCTGGAGGAACTGCTCACCGCCCGCTGCGCCGAACCCTTCGACCTGGCGGCCGGCCCGCTGCTGCGGGCCGAGGCCTTCCAACTGGCGGACGAGCGCACCACGCTGCTGTTCACCGTCCACCACATCATCTGGGACGGCTGGTCCGCCGAGGTCTTCGAGCGTGAACTCGCCGACCTGTACGGCGCCGCGGTGCAGGGCCGGCCCGCCGAACTGCCGGAACTGACCGTGCAGTACGCCGACTACGCGGTGGAGGAGCTCGACACCTCCTTCGAGGAGCACCTGACCTACTGGAAGGAGCAGCTGCACGGCGCACCCGCCCTGCTGGAGCTGCCCACCGACCGGCCCCGGCCCGCCGAGCGCGGCGCGGCGGGACGGACCGAGGAGTTCGGGCTCGCCCCCGGCACGGCGGCGAAGGTGCGCGCCCTCGCCGAGGCGGAGGGCGTCACCCCCTTCACCGTCCAACTGGCCGCCTTCGCCCTGCTGCTGAACCGCTGGACCGGCGCCGACGACCTGGTGATCGGCACCCCGGTCACCACCCGCAACCGGCCCGAACTGGAGCACCTGCTCGGCTACTTCGTCAACCTGCTGCCGCTGCGCCTGCGGCTCGCGCCCGGGCTGAGCTTCCGCGCCCTGCTGGAGCACGTCCAGGACGTCGCCTTCGAGGCCTACGGCTACCTCGACGTGCCCTTCGACCAGCTGGTCGACCAGCTCGGCACCGCCCGCACCGCGCAGCACCCGCCGCTGGTCCAGGTGGTGTTCGGCGCCCACGGCGAGGACCGCACCCCGCTGGTGCTCGGCCCGGCCACCGCCGAGAGCCGGGTGCGCTCCAACGGCACCAGCAAGTTCGACCTCACCTGGTCCGTCTTCGACAGCAGCGGGACGGGCAGCGGGGCCGGCGGCGGGACGGGCGGCCCCGGCGGCTCCGGCGGCGAACTGCGCGGCGAGGCCGAGTACCGCAGCGAGCTGTTCGACGCCGGGACGGTGCGCCGGCTGGCCGCCGACTACGGCGCCCTGCTCACCGCGGCCCTGGACGACCCCGACGCCACCGTGCTGCGGCTGACCGGCCGCACCGCCGCGGCCGAGGCCGTCCGGGCCACCGACACCCCCGGCCACTGCCTGCACCGGCTGTTCGAGCAGGCCGTCGACGCCCACCCCGACCGGCCCGCCGTCAGCGACTCCGGCCACACCCTGAGCTACGCCGAACTCGACCGCCGGGCCAACCGCCTGGCCCACGCCCTGCGCGCCCGCGGGGCCGGCCCCGGCGACCGCGTCGGCATGCTGCTGGACCGCACGGCCGACGTCCTGGTCACCGTCCTCGGCGTGCTCAAGACCGGCGCCGCGTACGTGCCCGTCGACCTCGCCGCCCCCGCCGACCGCGCCGCGCTCGTCTTCGCCGACGCCGACGTCACCCTCGTCGTCACCGACCGCCCGGACCGGGCCCCCGAAGGCCCCTGGCAGGCCTACGACCTGACCGCCGAGGCCGCCGACCTGGCCGCCCGGCCGGACCACCGCCCGCCGGCCGCCGGGCGCCCCGGCGACGTCGCCTACATCATCTTCACCTCCGGCTCCACCGGCCGCCCCAAGGGCGTCGCCGTCGCCCACGAGCACGTCAGCCGGCTCATGGCGGACGGCGCGGAGCACTTCGGCTTCGGCCCGGAGGAGACCTGGACGCTCTTCCACAGCTACGCCTTCGACTGGACGGTCTGGGAGATGTGGGGCGCCCTGCTGCACGGTGCCCGCCTGGTCGTCGTCCCCTACGTCACCAGCCGCTCGCCGGAGGAGTTCGCCGAACTGCTGGAGCAGGAGCGGGTCTCCTTCCTCTGCCTCACCCCCTCGGCGCTGCGCCAGCTGGAGCCCGTGCTGCGGCGCGGCCCGCGCGACCTGTCCGCGCTGAAGTGGATCATGCTCGGCGGGGAGGCGCTGGACCCGGGCGTCGTCCAGCGCTGGTTCGAACTCGACCCGCCGCCCCCCGCCCGGCTCTGCAACCTGTACGGCATCACCGAGACCACCGTCCACGTCACCACCCACGACCTGGCCGGCAGCGCCGGCTTCGAGCGCAGCCTGATCGGCGCGCCCATGCCGCACCTCACCGCCCAGGTCCTGGACGACTGGCTGCGCCCGGTGCCGCCCGGCGCGGCCGGCGAGCTGTACATCGGCGGCGGCAGCCTCGCCCACGGCTACTGGGGCCGCCCCGGCCTCACCGCGGGCCGCTTCGTCGCCGACCCCTACGGCCCGCCCGGCGCGCGGCTCTACCGCACCGGCGACGTCGCCCGCCGCCTGCCCGGCGGCGGCCTGGAGTACATCGGACGCGCCGACTTCCAGGTCAAGCTGCGCGGCTTCCGGATCGAGCTCGGCGAGATCGAGAACGCGCTCGCCGCCCACCCGGACGTCGACGCCTGCGTCGTCACCGTGCACGACGACCGGCTCGCCGCGTACGTCACCGGGCGCGAGCCCGCCGACGTGCGCGCCTTCCTCGGCCGCTCGCTGCCCCCGTACATGGTCCCGGCCAGCTTCACCGTCCTGGAGTCGCTGCCGCTCACCGTCAACGGCAAGGTGGACCGCGCCGCGCTGCCCGCCCCCGGCCAGCGCAGCACGGCCACCGGAGGCCGCCACGTCGAGCCGCGCACCCCGGAGGAGGAGGCCTTCGCCGCCGTCTGGACGGAGGTCCTCGGAGTGGACGGCATCGGCGTCCACGACGACTTCTTCCACCTCGGCGGCGACTCCATCCGGGCCGTCCAACTCGCCGGCGCGCTGCACGAGCGCGGCTGGGGGGTGAGCCTGCGGGACGTCTTCAACGCGCCCACGGTCGCCGCCCTGCTGCCGCTGGCCGAGCCCGTCGCCGAAGACCCGGCCGACCACGAGCCCTTCGCCCTGATCACCCCGGAGGACCGCGAGGACCTGCCGCCCGGCCTCGCCGACGCCTACCCGATGGTCTCCATGCAGCTCTCCATGGTCTTCCACATGGAGATCGCCGGCGGCACCGACAGCTACCACAACGTCAACTCCTACCGGATCTCGGGCGACCTCGACGAACAGGCCTTCCGCCGCTCGGTCGCCGAGGCCATGGAGCGCCACGCGGTGCTGCGCACCGGCCTCGACCTGTCCGGCTACGGCGAACCGCTCCAGCTCGTGTACGGGCGGCTGCCCGCGCCCGTCGAGTTCACCGACCTGCGCGGCGAGCCCGACCAGGACACGGCGGTCCGCGAGGTGTTCGACACCCACCGGTGGACGCCCTTCGACCTCGCCACCCCGCCGCTGTTCCGGATCACCGTGCAGCGCCTCGCCGAGGACGCCTTCCAGCTCACCATCTCCGAGCACCACGCCATCCTCGACGGCTGGAGCTTCACCTCGCTGTTCACCGAGATCCTGGAGCGCCACACCGCCCTGGCCGCCGACCCGCTCGGCGCCCCCACCCCGCCGCCGCGCACCGCCTTCCGCGACTTCGTGGCCGTCGAACGGCAGGCCGCCGGGGACGAGCGCTCGCTCGCGTACTGGCGCGACCGGCTGTCCGGCGTCAGCGGCCAGCTGTTCCCCGGCAGCGAGGACGTGCACGAGGCGCCGCGCACCGTCGAGCGGGTGCTGCCCGAGGCGCCCGAGCAGCTGCGGCAGGTCGCCGACGCACTCGCGGTGCCCCTCAAGTCGGTCGCGCTCGCGGCCCACCTGCACGCCCTCGCCGCCGTCACCGGGCGACGGCGCGTCACCACCGGCCTCGCCGTGAACGGCCGGCTGGAGCGGCTCGGCGGCACCGAGGTGTACGGGCTGTTCCTGAACACCGTCCCGCTGAGCTGCGAGCCCACCGGCGACCTGCTCGCCCTGGTGCGCGAGGTGCACCGGGAGGAACTGGACATGATGCCGCACCGCCGGGTGCCCTTCGCCCGGCTCGCCCGGCTGATGACCGACACCGCGCTGGACAGCCAGTTCGGCTACCTGCGCTTCCACGCCCTGGGCCGGCTCAGCTCAGCCCGCATCGTGGACGGCCGGATCGGCTGCGAGCCGACCCTGCGCCACGAACCCAACAGCTTCGCGTTCGGCGCCTCGCTGATCCAGGACCCGGTCTCGCAGCGCGTGCTGCTCGCCGTGGACCACCAGCGCTCCCTGGTCACCGACACCACCGCCGAGCAGTTCATCGACACCTACACGGCAGCCCTGCACGCCATGGCCGCCTCCGTCCGAGAGTCCTGAGGAACCGTCATGACCGACCTCCTGCACCGCCTGCGCGATGCCGTCGCCGCCCACCCCGAGCGCACCGCCGTCCTCGCCGGAACGGCCCGCCTGGACTTCGCCGAACTCGACCTGCGCACCGCCGCGCTGGCCCGCGCCCTGCGCGCCCACGGCGTCGGCCGCGGCGACCGGGTCGGCGTCCACCTCGCCCGCACCGCCGACCTGCCGGTCGCCCTGCTCGCCGTCTGGCGGGCCGGCGCCGCCTACGTCCCGCTCGACCCGGCCTACCCCGCCGAGCGGCTGGCCTTCATGGCCGCCGACGCGCGGCTCGCGGCCCTGATCAGTGCGGACGGCCTCCCGGCGGCCGAGGGCGTGCCGGTCCTGCGCCCGGACGCCGCCGGGCCGGACGCTGTCGCCGACGGCTCGGACCTGCCGGAGGCGCACCCGCTCGACCCCGCCTACGTCATCTACACCTCCGGCTCCACCGGGCTCCCCAAGGGCGTCGAGGTGCCGCGCGGCGCCGTCGCCGCCCTGGTGGAGGCACTGGAGGCCACCGGCGCCTACCGCGCCGAGCCCGGGGTGGTCGGCTGGAACGCCAGCGTCTCCTTCGACGCCTCCGTCCAGCAGTGGGCCCGGATCTGCCGCGGCGACACCGTCCTGGTCATCGGCGACGAAGACCGCGCCGACCCGGCCCGGGTGGCCGCCCTGCTGGCCGAGCACGCCGTCACCGACCTCGACCTGACCCCCTCGCACTGGGAGCTGCTGCGCGAGCCGCTCACCGGCGCCCGCGTACCGCGGCTGTTCATGGGCGGCGAGCCCGTCCCCGAGCACACCTGGCGGGAGCTCGCCGACGGCGGCATCGACGCGCTCAACCTGTACGGGCCCACCGAATGCACCGTCGACGCCGTCACCGCGCCGATCAGCGGCCCCGGGCCGCACCTGGGCGAGCCGCTGCCCGGCGTGCGCCTCCACCTGCTGGACGAGAAGCTCGCCCCGGTCGCCGACGGCCTCGTCGGCGAGCTGTACCTCGCCGGGCCCGGGCTCGCCCACGGCTACCCGGGCCGCCCCGGGCTGACCGCCGGACGCTTCGTCGCCGACCCGACCGCCCCCGGCGAGAGGATGTACCGCACCGGCGACCAGGCCCGCCGGGGCGAGGGCGGCCGACTGGAGTACATCGGCCGGGTCGACCGCCAGGTCAAGCTGCGCGGCTACCGGATCGAGCTCGGCGAGGTCGAACACGCGCTGGCCCGGCTGGACGGCGTCCAGGCCGCCGCCGTCACCGTCCACGAGCCCGCCCCCGGCGACCGCCGGCTCATCGGCTACGTCACCGGCGCCGCCACCGCCGCCGAGCTGACCGAGCGCCTGCGGGCCACCCTGCCCGCACACCTGGTGCCCTCGGCGATCACCGTGCTGGACGCCATGCCGCTCACCCCGAACGGCAAGGTCGACCACGCGGCCCTGCCCGCCCCCGCGGCGCAGCCCGCCCCCGCGGCCGAGGAGGCGCCCGCCGAGGGCGCCGACGGGCTGGCGGAGCAGGTCGCCGAGGTCTGGCGCACCGTGCTCGGCCTGACCGGCGTCACGCCCACCGACGACTTCTTCTCGCTCGGCGGCCACTCGCTCGCCGCGCTGCGCGTCGTCCACCTGCTGCGCCGCCGGCTCGGCATCGAGCTCCAGCTGCGCCACCTGCTGGACTCGGCCGACCTGGCCGCCTTCACCGCCACCGTCGGGAAGGCCGTCGAGGCCGGCACCGCCGCCCCCCGGCCCGCCCTGACCGCCCGCGCCCGGGTCAGCGGCGCATGACCACCGCCACGCGGGTGCGCCCCCGCGTCGAGGGGGACTGGCTGCTCGTCCCCGCGCCCCAACCACACCGCCCGTTCCGGCTGTTCTGCTTCCCGCACGCCGGGGGAGACGCCACCGCCTACACCCCGCTCGCCCGCGCCCTCGCCCCGACCGCCGAGGTCTGGGCCGTGCGTCCGCCCGCCCGCGGCGGCCGCCTCGGCCACCCGATGCCCGCGAGCTTCGACCTGCTCGTCGACGCCGTCGTGGACGCCCTCACCCCGCACCTGACGGGCCGGTTCGGCTTCTACGGGCAGAGCTTCGGCGCCCTGCTCGGCTACGAGGTCGCCCGGGCGCTGCCCGCCGAGCGACGGCCCGAACTGGTGGTCGCCGCCTCCGCCTCGCCGCCCGCCACCTGGGCCGGCCGGGACCGCCCGCAGCACACCGCCGACGACCTGCTGCGCCTCGCCGGTATGGGTGAACTCATCGAGGGTGACGAGGAGTTGAAGGAGCACGCGCTCCAGGGCATCCGTACCGACCTGGCCGTGGTCGCCACCTACCGCCCCCGCCCGCACCCGCCGATCGGCTCCGACCTGCACACCGTCGCCGGCGCCGACGACCCGATGCTCGGCTCCGCCGGACTCCAGGGCTGGGCCGTCCACACCCGCGGCGCCAGCGGCCACCACATCGTCCCCGGCGGCCACCTGCTCGCCACCGTCGACGGGCCCGGCCCGGTCGACCTGCTGACCTCCCTCATCGAGCGACCGGGCCCGGGCCACCGGGCCGGCGCCGCCGCCGACCAGTCCACGACGGAGTAGCCATGCTGACCACCACCCCGGTCGACCTCACCGACCCGGAACTGTGGGCCCGCCCCGACACCCCCGCCCTGGTCGCGGAGCTGCGCCGGGAGGCCTCCGTCCACCGCACCGACACCGTCGACGACGGGCCGATCTGGTCGGTGCTCTCCTACCGGCACTCCGCGGAGGTGCTGCGCAACGCCACGCTCTACAGCTCCGAACAGGGCTCGCTGCTCGGCGCCGGCGAAGGCAACGTCCCGGTCGGCTCCGGCCGGATGATGGCCCTCACCGACCCGCCCCGGCACCGCGAACTCCGCGCGCCCGCCAACCCGTTCTTCGCCCCCGGCCCGGTGCGCGGAGCATCCCGCGGCATCACCGAACTCGCCGCCTCGATCGTCGACCGGGCCGTCGAGCTGGGCGAGGTCGACCTCGTCGACGCCGTCTCCGCCCTGCCGCTGTCCGTCATGTGCGACCTCCTGGACGTCCCCGAGAAGGACCGCGAGATGGTCGAGCGGGTCTGCGACGTCGCCTTCCTCGGCCGCACCCCCGAGGAGCGCCGGGCCGGCCACCAGCAGCTCATCCCCTACCTGCTGCACCAGGTGATGCTGCGCCGCACCGACCCGCGCGACGACCTGATCAGCATGATGGCCACCTACCGGGTCGGCGGCAAGCTGCTGCCGATCGAGGACGTCGTCCTCAACCTGGACAACATCGTGGTCGGCGGCGTCCAGACCGTCCGCCACACCGCGGCCATGGGCCTCCACACCCTCGTCCAGCACCCGGAACTGTGGCGGCAGTTGCAGCGGGGCGAGGTCGGCATGGACTCGGCGCTGGACGAACTCCTGCGCTGGACGTCCGTCGGGCTGCACACCCTGCGCACCGCGAGCCGCGACACCGAGCTCGACGGCCGCACCATCCGGCGCGGCGACCGCGTCGCGGTCTGGGTGTGGTCCGCCAACCGGGACCCGGAGGCCTTCGACCGGCCCGAGGAGATCCTGCTCGACCGCGCCCCCAACAAGCACCTCGCCCTCGGCCTCGGCGCCCACTACTGCATCGGCGCGCCGCTGGCCAAGGCCGAACTCGGCGCCCTGTTCACGGCGATGCTGGAGCGCGTCGCCGAGATCGAACCGACCGGGCCGGTCGTCCACAACCGCTCGATCATCAACTTCGGCCTGGACCACTTCCCGGTGCGCCTCACCCCGCGCTGAACCGGCCCGCCTCACCCCGCGCTGAACCTGCCCGCCGCGGACCGCCGACGGGGGCCGAACCGAACTGCCGCGTTCCTGCCGCGACTCCTGCCGTTGCGCCCCCCGGCCCGCCCCTACCTTCGAAGCAACCCAAGGAGGACACCATGAGCAACCCGTTCGAGGACGACAACGCCGGCTACCTGGTGCTGGTCAACGACGAGAACCAGCACTCGCTGTGGCCCGTCTGGATCGACGTGCCGGCCGGCTGGACCACCGTCCACGGCGAGGACACCCGCCAGGGCTGCCTCGACCACATCGAGGCCAACTGGACCGACATCCGGCCCGCCAGCCTGACCGCCTCCCTCGCCCGGCAGTGAGCGCGACCATGCTGACCTGGGAACTGAACCCCGGCCGCCCGGCCCTCGCCCACGCCCCGCGCACCGCCGACATCGGCGAGGCCGGCGCGTGGCTGCGCGAGAACGAGACCGAGCTCACCGAAGCCCTCCACCGGCACGGCACGATCTTCCTGCGCGGCCTGCCGGTCGCGAGCACCGAGGACGTCGCCGCCGTGCGCGACGTCCTCATCCCCGAGCGCACTCCCTACCGGGAGAAGGCCACTCCGCGCAGCGACTACGGCAACGGCGTCTTCTCCTCCACCGACCTGCCGTCGCCCCAGCCGATCCGGATGCACAACGAGAACAGCTACACCCTCACCTTCCCGGGCCGGCTGCTCTTCGCCTGCCTGACCGCCCCCGAGGAGGGCGGCGCCACCCCGACCGCCGACTGCCGCCAGGTGCTCGACCACCTGCCCGCCCACCTGGTCGAGCGGATGCGGACGTCCGGCTGGACACTCACCCGCAACTACTCGGACTACGTCTCCCTCGGCTGGCGCACCGCCTTCGCCACCGAGGACCGGGCCGTGGTCGAGGCCTACTGCCGGGAGAACGGCATCACCTGGGAGTGGCTGCCGGACGGCAACCTGCGCACCGGCCAGTTGCGCCCCGGCACCATCCACCACCCGGCGACCGGCGAGGAGGTCTGGTTCAACCACCTCGCCTTCTGGAGCGAGTGGTCGCTCGACCCGGACATCCGCGAGGCGATGACCGACGAGTTCGGCCCGGACGGCTTCCCGTTCAACACCGGCTTCGGGGACGGCGAACCGCTGGAGCGCGCCGACGTCGACGCCCTCAACGAGGCGTACCACGCCGCGACCGTGCGCGAGCGCTGGCAGGTCGGCGACGTGATGCTGGTCGACAACGTGCTGTGCGCGCACGGCCGGGACCCGTACCGCGGCGACCGCAGGATCGCCGTCGCGATGGGGCAGCCCCTGGACGTCCTGGACTGCCGGCCCAGCATCCGGCCCACCCTGGCCTCCGCCTGACTCAGGGCCTGTCTTCAAACCCCCGCCTGCGCGCCGACGCCGGGGCACGCACCTCGCCGCGTTGTCGTCGGTCGCCGATGCTCCGCATGGACTCCCTCCTCCGCCTTGCGATGCACGCACCCCAACGCCGCCACGCCCGCCCTCCGGGCGGACGACGGGGGTTTGAAGACAGGCCCTCCCGACCACCCCGTGCCGTGACGTGAGTAGAGGAAGCACCGTGATCCCGGTTTCGTACGCACAGCAGCGTCTCTGGCTGATCGACCAGATCGAGGGGCCGACCGCGCTGTACAACCTTCCGTTCGCCCTGCGCCTGCGCGGTGAGCTCGACACCGCCGCGCTGCGCGCCGCGACGGTGGACGTGGTCGCCCGGCACGAGGCCCTGCGTACGGTGTTCCCGGTGGACGGGGGAGTCCCGGTGCAGCAGATCCTGCCGGCCGAGGAGGCACAGCCGCGCTTCCTGGTCGTGGACTGCGCACCGGACGACTACCCCGCCCGCCGGGACGCGGCCTCCGCCGAGACCTTCGAGCTGAGCCGCGAACTGCCCATCCGGGTCACGGTGTTCACCCTCACTCCGACCGAGCACGTGCTGCTCGTCGTCCTGCACCACATCGCCGGTGACGGCTGGTCGCTCGGCCCGCTGCTGCGCGACCTCGCCACCGCCTACCGGGCCCGGCTCGCCGGCCGCGCCCCCCACTGGGAGCCGCTGCCCGTCCAGTACGCCGACTACGCGCTCTGGCAGCGCGACCTGCTCGGCGACGAGCGCGACCCCGAGAGCCTGCTCGCCCGCCAACTCGACCACTGGCGAACCGCCCTGGCCGGACTCCCGGAGGAACTGGAGCTGCCGACGGACCGCCCCCGACCGCCCACCCCCACCGGCGCCGCCGACTCCGTCGACCTCGCCTGGGGCGCCGACCTGCACACCGCCCTGCTCGGCCTCGCCCGGACGCACCGCACCACCCTGTTCACCGTCCTCCAGGCCGGCCTCGCCGCACTGTTCACCAGGCTCGGCGCCGGCACCGACATCCCGCTCGGCACCGGCCTCGCCGGCCGCGCCGACGAGGCCCTGGACGACCTGGTCGGCTTCTTCGTCAATTCGCTGGTGCTGCGCGCCGACACGTCCGGCGACCCGAGCTTCGCCGAGCTGCTCGGCCGCGTCCGGGAGGCCCAGCTCGACGCCTTCGCCCACCAGGACATCCCCTTCGAGCGCCTCGTCGAAGAGCTCAACCCGACCCGCGCCCTCGGCCGCCACCCGCTGTTCCAGACCCTGCTGGTGCTCCAGAACCACGGGCAGGACGCCGAACTCGACCTGCCCGGGCTGGAGTCCGCGCCCGAGCCGATCGGCCTGCGGGTCGCCAAGTTCGACCTCAACATCGGCATCGCCGAACGGCACGGACCCGACGGCGCCCCCGCCGGGCTCACCGGCTCGATCGAGTACGCCGCCGACCTCTACGACCACGCCACCGTCGCCGCGCTGGCCGCCCGGCTAGGCCTGCTGCTGACCGGTGCCGCCGCCGACCCGCACGCCCCCATCGGCACCCTCGACGTCCTCGCCCCCGACGAGCGCACCCGCATCCTCACCGAGTGGAACGCCACCGGCGCCCCGGCCCGGCCCGGCACCCTCGCCGAGTCCTTCGAGCGCCAGGCCGACCGCACCCCGCACACCACCGCCCTCGCCCACGACGGCGGCACCCTCGACTACGCCGAACTCGACGCCCGGGCCAACCGCCTCGCCCACCACCTGATCGCCCTCGGCGTCGGCACCGAGACCCCCGTCGCGATGCTGATGGAGCGCTCCGTCGAGGTCGTCGTCGCCACCCTGGCGATCCTCAAGGCCGGCGGCTGCTACGTCCCCATGCACCCCGGCCTGCCGCCCGAGCGGATGACCGACGTGCTCGCCGACACCGGCGCCCCCGTGCTGCTCACCGACCGCGCCGACCCGGGCTTCCCGCACCAGGCCGTGGTGGTCCGCCCCGGCGACGAGGCGGCCGCCCCCGCCCACCGCCCCGGCGTGCCCGTCCACCCGGACCAGCTCGCCTACGCGATGTACACCTCCGGCTCCACCGGCCGCCCCAAGGGCGTCGCCGTCCGCCACCGCGACGTCCTCGACCTCGCCGCCGACCGGCGCTGGCAGGACGGCCGGCACGAGCGGGTCCTGCTGCACTCCCCGCACGCCTTCGACGCCGCCACCTACGAGATCTGGACGCCCCTGCTGGCCGGCGGCACCGTCGTGGTCGCCCCGCCCGGCGCCCTCGACGCCACCTCCCTGAACGCCGTCACCACCCGCCACGGCGTCACCGCCGTCTTCCTCACCAAGGCCCTGTTCGACCTCGTCGCCGAGCAGGCCCCGCAGACCTTCGCCGCCCTGCGGGTCGTCTGCACCGGCGGCGAGGCCGCCTCCGGCACCCTGATGCGGCGCGTCCTGGACGCCTGCCCCGACCTGCTGCTCGCCCACGTCTACGGGCCCACCGAGACCACCACCTTCGCGACCCACCACCCGCTCGTCCACGCCGACCTCGACGGCCCCCGGGTGCCGATCGGCGGCCCGCTCGACGCCATGCGCAGCTACGTCCTCGACGCCCGGCTGGGCCCCGTCCCGCCCGGCGTCCCGGGGGAGCTGTACATCGCCGGGGCCGGCCTGGCCCGCGGCTACCTGAACCGGCCGGCCCTGACCGCCGAGCGGTTCGTCGCCTGCCCGTACGCGCCAGGGGAGAGGATGTACCGCACCGGCGACCTGGTGCGGCTGCGCGCCGACGGCGCCGTGGAGTTCCTCGGCCGGATCGACGGACAGGTCAAGCTGCGCGGCTTCCGGATCGAACTCGGCGAGATCGAGGCGACGCTCTCCCGCCACCCCGCCGTGCGCCAGGTCATCGTGATCGCCCGTGAGGACCGCCCCGGCGACACCCGGCTGGTCGCCTACTGCACCGCCGACGCCTCGCTCACCCCGGCCGAGCTGCGCACCTTCGCCGGCACCACGCTGCCCGGCTACATGGTCCCCGCCGCCGTCGTCCTGCTCGACGCCCTGCCGCTCAACGCCAACGGCAAGGTCGACCGCCGGGCCCTGCCCGCCCCGGACGTCGCCGCCGACGGCACCGGCCGCGAGCCCCGCGACGAGCGCGAACGGGCGCTGTGCGAGCTCTTCGGCGACCTGCTCGGCATCGACGACATCACCATCGACGACGACTTCTTCGCGCTCGGCGGGCACTCGCTGCTCGCCACCCGCCTCACCGGGCGGGCCCGCGCCGAACTCGGCATCGAACTCGCCATCGGCGACCTCTTCCAGGCCCCCACCGTCGCCGGGCTCACCGACCGGCTCGCCGACCGCGCGGCCGACGCGCCCGCCCCGGCCCGCCCGGCGCTGCGGCCCGGCCCCCGGCCCGACCGGGTGCCGCTCTCCTTCGCCCAGCGCCGCCTCTGGTTCCTCGCCCAGGCGGACGGCCCCGCCAGCACCTACAACGTGACCCTCGCCCTGCGGCTGCGCGGCCCGCTCGACCCCGCCGTCCTCGCGGACGCCCTCGGCGACACCGTCCGGCGGCACGAGGCCCTGCGCACCGTCTTCGGCGAACAGGACGGCGTCCCGTACCAGCACGTCCTCGACGGGCCGACCGCCCCGCTGCTCACCACCACCGACCGGCCGGTGGACGAACTCGCCCGCCACACCTTCGACCTGGCCGCCGACCTGCCCCTGCACGCCTACCTGCGGCCCGAGGGCCCGGACGAGCACGTCCTGGTCCTCGTCCTGCACCACATCGCCGGGGACGGCGCCTCGCTGGGCCCGCTCTACCGCGACCTCACCGACGCCTACCGGGCCCGGCTCGCCGGCCGCGCCCCCGACGGCGAGCCGCTGCCCGTCCAGTACGCCGACCACGCGCTCTGGCAGCACGCCCTGCTCGGCGACGAGGGCGACCCGCAGAGCCTGGCCGCCCGCCAACTCGCCTACTGGCGCGACGCGCTGGCCGGCCTGCCGGAGGAGCTACCGCTGCCGCTCGACCGGCCCCGGCCCCCGGTCGCCAGCCACCGCGGGACCGTCCTCCCGCTGGAGCTCGACGCCGAACTGCACGCACGCCTCGGCGCCCTCGCCGTCGAGCACGGCGCCACGCTGTTCATGGTCCTCCAGGCCGCCTACGCCACCCTGCTGCACCGCTTCGGCGCCGGCACCGACCTGCCGATCGGCACCCCGGTGGCCGGCCGCCTCGACGAGGCCGTCACCGACCTGGTCGGCTACTTCGCCAACACCCTGGTGCTGCGCACCGACGTCTCCGGCCGCCCCAGCTTCGCCGAACTGCTGCACCGCGTCCGCGACACCGACGTGGCGGCGTACGAGCACCAGGACACGCCGTTCGAGTCGCTGGTCGAGGCGCTGAACCCGGCCCGGTCACTGGCCCGACACCCCCTGTTCCAGGTGATGCTGGCCTTCGCCGGTACCCCCGAGGACGGGCCGGACCTGCCCGGCGTCACCGTGACCGAGGAGCCGGTCGACTTCGGCACCGCGACCTTCGACCTCACCCTCAGCCTGGTCGAGCGGCTCGCCGCCGACGGCTCCCCGGCCGGGCTGAGCGGCGGCCTGGAGTACGCGACCGACCTGTTCGACCGGGAGACGGTCCGGCGGCTCGCCACCGCCCTGGAGCTGATCCTGCGCCAGGCGGTCGAGGACCCCGAGCGCCCGGTCGCCGCCCTGGAGGTGCTCGGCGAGGCCGAGCGGGACGCTCTCGCCGCATGGAACGACACGGCGCTGCCGGACGCCGGCGTGCCCTACCTGACGGTGTTCGAGGAGCAGGTCGCGCGCACCCCCGGGGCCGTCGCCCTGGTCTGCGGCCCCGAGTCGCTGACCTTCGCGGAGCTGAACGCCCGGGCCAACCGGCTGGCCCGCGCCCTCGCCGACGAGGGCGCCGGGCCGGACACCGTGGTCGCCCTCGCCGTGCCGCGCTCGGTGGAGTCGGTGGTCGCCACGCTGGCAACACTGAAGGCCGGCGCGGCCTTCCTGCCCCTGGACCCGGAGTACCCGGCGGAGCGGATCGCCCACATGCTGGCCGACTCCGCCCCGGCGGTCGTGCTCACCGACCACCGCTGGCCGCTCGCCGAGTCGCTGGACGGACGCACCGTGCTGCCCGTCGACGACGAGCTGTGGGCCTTCCACGACGACCACGACCTGCCCGGCACCGCCCACCCGGGGCACGCCGCCTACATCATCTACACCTCCGGCTCCACCGGCAGGCCCAAGGGCGTCGTGGTCTCCCGCGGCAACTTCGCCAATCTGCTGGCCTTCCACCGCGCCGAGGTCGGGGCCGCCGTCGAGCGAGCCCGGCCGGGCCGCCGGCTGACGGTCGCGCTCACCGCCTCGCTGTCCTTCGACGCCTCCCTGGAGGGCTTCCTCTGGCTCGCGGCCGGGCACGAGCTGCACCTGATCGGCGACGACGTGCGCCGCGACGCCGCCGCGCTGGTGCGCCACGCCGAGCGCACCGGGATCGACGTCCTCGACCTCACTCCCACCTACGCGGACCAGCTGATCGAGGAGGGGCTGCTCACCCGCTGCCCGCCGGCCCTGCTGCTGCTCGGCGGCGAGGCCACCGGCCAGGCCCTGTGGACCACCCTGCGGGACGCCCCGGACCTGATCGCGTACAACCTGTACGGCCCGACCGAGTGCACCGTCGACGCCCTGTACCACCGCCTCGCCGACAGCGAGCGCCCGCTGATCGGCCGCCCCCTCGGCAACCTCCGCGCCTACGTGCTGGACTCCCGGTTGAACCCGGTGCCGGCCGGGGTGCCCGGTGAGCTGTACCTGGCGGGGGCGGGTCTGGCCCGGGGCTACCTGAACCGGCCGGAGCTGACCGCCGAACGGTTCGTGGCCTGCCCGTTCGAGCCCGGGGAGAGGATGTACCGCACCGGCGACCTGGTGCGCCGCCGCCCGGACGGCGACCTGGACTACCTGGGCCGCACCGACCAGCAGGTCAAGATCCGCGGCTTCCGGATCGAACTCGGCGAGATCGAGACCGCGCTGACCTCGCAGCCCGGGGTGCTCCAGGCCGCGGTGCTGCCGTACGAGCAGGGCCCGGGCGGGGCGCGGCTGGTCGCCTACCTGGTCGGCTCGGCCGCGTCGGACCCGGCCGAGCTGCGCGCCGCCGTCGCGGCCGAACTGCCCGCCCACATGGTGCCGGCCGCCTTCGTGGGGCTGGAGGTGCTGCCGCTCAACGCCAACGGCAAGCTGGACCGCTCCGCGCTCCCGGCGCCGGACTTCGCGGAGTTCGCGGGTGGCCGGGCGGCGCGGACGGCGGAGGAGGAGATCCTCTGCGGGCTGTTCGCAGAGGTCCTCGGCGTCGAACGGGTGGGCGCCGACGACGACTTCTTCGCGCTCGGTGGTCATTCCCTGCTGGCGACGCGGTTGTTGAGCCGGGTGCGGTCGGTGCTGGGGGTGGAGCTGGGGGTGCGGGACGTGTTCGAGGCGCCGACGGTGGCGGGGCTCGCGGCCCGTTCGGGTGCGGCGGCCGGCCGGCCGGTGCTGTCGGGGGGCGTCGAGCGTCCGGAGCGGGTGCCGTTGTCGTTCGCGCAGCAGCGGTTGTGGCTGATCGACCGGATGGAGGGCCCCAGCGCGCTCTACAACGTGCCGGTCGCGCTGCGACTGGGCGGCGAGCTGGACGTGGCGGCGCTGGAGGCGGCGCTGGGTGATGTGGTGGCGCGGCACGAGAGCCTGCGCACGCTCGTGGCCGAGGCGGACGGCGAGCCCTACCAGCGGATCCTGCCGCCCGAGGAGGCCCGGGTCACCGTCGAACGCCGGGACTGCCCGGCCGACGCGCTGGCCGACGCCGTGGACGAGGAGTCCCGCCGCCCCTTCGACCTGGCGGCCGAACCCCCCTTCCGCGCGACCCTGCTGAGGACGGCCGAGGAGAGCCACGTGCTGCTCCTGGTGCTGCATCACATCGTCAGCGACGGCTGGTCGATGGGTCCGCTGCTGCGGGACCTGTCGACGGCGTACGCGGTCCGGTCCGGGGGCGAGGTGCCGGTGGTGGAGCCGCTGCCGGTGCAGTACGCGGACTACGCGCTCTGGCAGCGCCGACTGCTGGGGGAGGAGTCGGACGAGAACGGCCTGCTGTCGCGTCAACTCGACTACTGGCGCGGGATCTTGACCGATCTCCCGGAGGAGTTGGCGTTGCCGGTGGATCGTGCGCGTGGTGTGGTGGCGTCGCACCGGGGCGACCGGGTGGTGCTGCCGCTGGGTGTGGAGCTGCATCGTGGGTTGGTGGGGCTGTCGCGTGCGCATCGGGTGACGTTGTTCATGACGGTGCAGGCGGCGTTGGCGGCGTTGTTGACCCGGTTGGGTGCGGGGACGGATGTGCCGATCGGCACGGTGGTGGCCGGTCGTTCGGACGAGGCGTTGGACGAGTTGGTCGGGTTCTTCGTCAACACGCTGGTGCTGCGCACCGATACGGCGGGTGACCCGAGTTTCGCGGAGTTGCTGGGTCGGGTGCGGGAGTCGGATCTGGGGGCGTTCGGGCACCAGGACGTGCCGTTCGAGCGTCTGGTGGAGGAGCTGAATCCGGCGCGGTCGCTGGCCCGCCACCCCCTCTTCCAGGTGATGCTGGTCCTGCAGAGCAACGAGCAAGCCGAACTGGAGCTGCCCGGACTGCGCGTCGAGACCCTGCCGGCCGGGACCGGGGTCGCCAAGTTCGACCTCAACGTGATCATGGAGGAGGTCTTCGGCCCGGACGGCGAACCTGCCGGGATCGACTGCGCGATCGACTTCGCGACGGATCTGTTCGACCGGGAGACGGTGGAGTCGCTGGCGGTGTGGTTCGGGCGGTTGCTGCGGGCGGTGGTGGAGCG
>NZ_JBHXTQ010000062.1:0-51557 GCF_042677305.1 Kitasatospora sp. NPDC127121
TCGATCATCGGCGCCTTCGCCGTGTCGCTGTCCACCGCCTACGCGATCGGCGACGTGTTCGGCATCAGGCACTCGCTGCACCGGGGCGTCAAGGGCGCCAAGGGCTTCTACGCGATCTACGCCGGCCTGGTGGTCGCGGCGGCCGCGATCACGCTGCTGTCCACCGGCTACACCCAGGGCCTGATGACGCAGTTCGTCCAGGTGCTGGCCGGTGTGCTGCTGCCCTCGGCAACGGTGTTCCTGCTGCTGCTGTGCAACGACAAGGCCGTCCTGGGGCCCTGGGTCAACGGGCCCAAGACCAACGCCTTCACCTCCGCCGTGGTCGGCGTCCTGGTGATGCTGTCGCTGATCCTGACCGCCGCCGTGGTCTGGCCCGACATCAGCTCGCAGGCCATCCTGTGGATCATGGCCGGCTGCGGCGTGGCCGGCGTCCTGGTCGCCGGATACTTCTTCACCTTCGGCCGCACCGCCACCAAGGAGGACCCCGTCGACCGCACCGGCCGCGAGGAATGGCGGATGCCCCCGCTGGAGACCCTCGGCAAGCCGGTCATGTCCACCGCCCGCAAGGTCGGCATGGGCGCCCTGCGCGCCTACCTCCTGGTCGCGATGGTGATGGTCATCATCAAGATCGTCCAGACCGCGCTCAACCACTGAGCCGAAGACCGCAGCCCGGACGGACGGGTGGTGGGCAGCGGCCCGCCACCCGTCCGTCCGTCTCCCTGCTCTTCCAGCTCTCCCCGCTCTCCCAGCTCTCCCAGTGAAGGAGGTGCCGTCGTGCACACCCTGACCACCGCCGACTTCCTCGTCCGGCTCGCCACCGGGGTCGCCTGCGGCGCGCTCATCGGCGTCGAACGCCAGTGGCGGGCCAGGATGGCCGGCCTGCGCACCAACGCCCTGGTCGCCGCCGGCGCCACCCTGTTCGTGCTGTACAGCGAGGCCGTCGGCGACGCCGCCAGCCCCACCCGGGTCGCCTCCTACGTCGTCTCCGGCATCGGCTTCCTCGGCGGTGGCGTCATCCTGCGCGACGGCGCCGGCGTCCGCGGCCTCAACACCGCCGCCACGCTGTGGTGTTCGGCTGCCGTCGGGGTGCTCGCCGCCGCCGGGAAGCTCGAATTCGCCGTCCTCGGCACGCTCGGCGTCCTCGCCGTCCACCTGATCCTGCGCCCGGCCGGCCGGATGCTCGACCGGGCCCCGCAGTCCGGCAGCGACCCCGACTCCACCGTCCGCGCCACCGTCCACCTGGAATGCGAGCGCAAGGCCGAGACCCACATCCGGGCCCTGCTGCTCCAGGCCCTGTCCGCCTCCGGCCTCGCCCCCACCGGCCTGCGCGCCCGCCGCACCGACAGCGGCGACGCCACCAGCCTGCGCGCCACCGTGGCCATCACCGGGCAGGTCGCCCCGGCCCTCGAACAGGTCGTCAGCCGGCTCTCCCTCGAACCCGGCGTCCGCGACCTGCACTGGCACCTCGACGACGAACCCGACGACCCGAGCCGCCCGGCGCTCGCCTAGGGCGCGGCCCGGGGGAGGTAGAACGGAGGCACCGTCACGAGGCCGACCAGGAGGTCCCGATGTTCACCCCCGATCCCAGGCACGGGCCGCTGGTGCCGATGCTGCTGGTGCTCACCGTCGTCACCGGACTGGTGGACGCCGTCAGCTACCTCCGGCTCGGCCACGTCTTCGTCGCCAACATGACCGGCAACGTGGTCTTCCTCGGCTTCGCCCTGGCCGGTGCCGCCGGACTCTCCGCCACCGCCTCGCTGAGCGCCCTCGCCGCGTTCGTACTCGGCGCCCTGGTCGGGGGCCACCTCGCCCGACGGCTGCCCGACCACCGCGGGCGGCTGCTGACCACGGCGGTGGTCGCCCAGACGGTGTTCGTCGCCGCGAGCATCGCCCTGGCCACCGTGGCCGGCTACACCTCCGACCCGGCCCGCTACGGCCTCATCGGGCTGCTGGCCTTCGCCATGGGCGGCCAGAACGCGGTGGTCCGCTCCCTCAAGGTCCCCGACCTGACCACCACGGTGCTCACCATGACCATCACGGCCCTCGCCGCCGACCGCACCGGCCCCCGCCGTCTGGCCTCCGCCGTCTGGATGTTCGTCGGCGCCCTCGTCGGCGCCCTCCTCATCCGCCAGGCCGACGTCCCCATCGCCCTGACCCTCGCCCTGGCCCTCCTCGTCGCCGTCGCGGCCCTCACCCACCGGGCCGCCGGAGCCCACCCCGCCCCGGACTGGACCCACCCGCTCTGACCCGGCGCCGCGTCCCGCTGCTCGCCGGTTCCCGCTCGTCCACAGGGGTCAGTCGTCCTGGCGGTGGCCGGCGCGGCCGCTCCAGAGGGGTTCGAGGCGGGCCCAGCCCTGGGTCCAGGCCTCGTCGGCGCGGCGGTCGAGGACGTGCAGGCGAAGGCGCAGGGCGAGGGTGAGCAGGGCCAGGAGGGCGAGGAGGGCGCCGGCGCCGGTGCAGACGGCGGAGACGGCGACGGCGGCGCGGTTGGTCGGGGGCGAGGAGAGGGCGCCGACGGGGTCGACCCAGACGGGGACGACGGTGCCGGTGACGGCCGTACGGGGGGCCTGGACGGTACCGGTGTGCGGCTGGCCGTCGGGGTAGGTCCAGGAGGCCTCGGCGTCGACGCGGGTGCTGTAGCCGGCGCCGAAGCGTCCTCCGGCGCCGGTGCCCGTGCCGGAGCCGTGGTCGGGGAGGGTGAGCACCACGGCGTCGACCTTGTGGAGGCGCAGGCGGTCGCTGTCGGCCTGGGGTGCGGTGGCGTGGTAGGCGAGCAGGGAGCTGCCGGTGGCGAAGGCGAGGGCGAGCAGGGCCCCGAAGGCGCTCAGCAGCCAGGCGCGGGCGCGGGCCCGGTCGACGGGCCGGACCAGCGGTTCGTGCCGGGCACCGAAGGCCCGCCGCAGCCGGCGGCCGGTTCGCGGCGGGCGCGACGATGGCCGGGCGGGGCGGGGTGTGCTGGACACGTCGACGGCTCCTCAGGGGGGTTGGGGCGGCGCGGTGGTGAGGTCGTGAGGCTTCGTCACCCAATTTCCACCCGGTGGCCGCCCGCGCACAAGAGTCGTGCGGGCTCGTACCACCGGGACCTGCGGACGGCGCCGCCGCGCGCCGGTCGCGTTCCGGGTCGCGCCCGGGTGCGCGGCCGCCCGGCGCCCCTTCGCGCACCAGGGACGTTCGGCCCTCGGCAGCGGCCGGGCGGGCGGGCAGGCTGGGGTCCGGCCGCATCCTTCGTGCCAGGGGACGGCTTGGCCCGGTTGACCGTGGGGGTGCCGGGCCGTGGTGCGGTGCAGGGGGTGAGCGTGGGGCTGCCCTCTGCCCGCCCGCACCCGGGTGACGGTGTTTCCGCCCAGGTTCCGACCGCGCTCTGACCGCGCTCTGACCGGCTTCCGCCCGGGTCTCGCCCGGGTTCTGACGGGGTTTCCGCAGGCAGGGGCCGTATTCTCGCCAGCTATACACTCGGAGTATACGCGTGGGGTATGGTCTCCCCCATGAGTGTTCCTTTGACCCTGCTGGGGCTGCTGGAGCGGGAGCCGAGCCATGGCTACGACCTCAAGCGCGACTACGACTCCCTCTTCGGCCGCGGCAAACCCCTCCCGTACGGACAGGTGTACGCGACCCTCGGCCGGCTGGCCCGGGACGGCAAGGTGGTCGCGGGCGAGGCGGAGCCCGGCGACGGACCCGAACGCAAGCGCTACGTGATCACCGACGCGGGGGTGACGGAGTTCGAGACCTGGCTCCGGGATCCGGTCGCACCCGAACCCAACCTGCAGAGCGTGCTGTTCACCAAGGTGGTGCTGGCCCTGATGCTGGGCCGCGACGCCGAGGAGTACCTGGACACCCAGCGCGCCGCCCACCTGCGCCGGATGCGCGAACTCACCGAACTGCGCCGCACCGGCGCCCTGGTGGACGCCCTGCTCGCCGACCACGGCCTGTTCCACCTGGACGCCGACCTGCGCTGGATCGACCTCACCGCCGCCCGCCTGGACGCGCTGGCCGAGGCGGTGCGCTCATGACCGCCGTGATCGAGGCCCGCGACGTCGCCCTGTCCTTCGGTGAAACCCCCGCCCTGCGCGGGGCGAGCCTGTCCGTCGAGGCCGGCGAGGTGCTCGCCATCATGGGCCCGAGCGGCTCGGGAAAGTCGACGTTACTGCACTGCCTGGCCGGCATCCTGGTGCCCGACGTGGGCGAGGTGCTGTTCAACGGGCAGCGCCTGGACACCCTGAACGAGGCGGGGCGCAGCGCCCTGCGCCGCGACAAGTTCGGCTTCGTGTTCCAGTTCGGCCAGCTCGTCCCGGAGTTGACGGCGGAGGAGAACGTGGCGCTGCCGCTGCTGCTGAACGGCGTGCGCCGCGCGGACGCTCTCGCGCAGGCCCGGCCGTGGTTCGCCCGGCTCGGCCTGGACGGCATGGAGCGGCGCCGCTCCGGCGAACTGTCCGGTGGTCAGGCGCAGCGCGTGGCGCTGGCCCGGGGCCTGGTGGCCCGGCCGCAGGTGCTGTTCGCCGACGAGCCGACCGGCGCGCTGGACTCGCTGACCGGCGAGCAGGTGATGGAACTGATGGTCGGCTCGGCCCGGGAGCAGGGCACCACCGTCATCCTGGTCACCCACGAGCCGCGGGTCGCCGCCTACGCCGACCGCGAGGCGATCGTCCGCGACGGCCAGGCCCGCACGCTCTCCGCCGGGGCCGGGGCCGGGGCCGGGGCCGGAGCCGGGTCGGTGGCCTCGTGATCCGGTTCTCGCTCCGGCTGGCGGTCAGCGGCGGCCGGGAGGCGCTCGCCCGGCTGCTGATGATCGCGGCGGCGGTGGCGATCGGGGTCGGGCTGCTGCTGTCCACGCTCGCCAGCATGAACGCGATCGACCGCGCCAACCAGCGCCAGGTCTGGCTCGATTCCGGGGCCCGGAGCCGGACCGAGAGCGCGCACGTCGACCCGCTGTGGTGGCGGCCCCACAACGACTACTACGACGGCTCGGAGATCCGCGAGATCGACGTCGCCGCGACCGGGCCGACCTCGCCCGTCCCGCCGGGGCTCGACCGGGTGCCGGCCCCCGGCGAGTACTACGCCTCCCCGGCGCTGGCAGCGCTGCTGCGCACCGTCCCGGCCGTCGAGCTGGGCGACCGCTTCCCGGGCCGGATGGCCGGCACCCTGAACGACTCGGCGATGCCCTCCCCGGACACGCTGGCCGTGGTCGTCGGCCGGACGGTCGGCGAGGTCGAGGCCGCGCCCCGCGCCGTCGCCGTCACCACCATCGCCACCACCCGGCCCGAGTGCGGGAACGGTGACTGCCTGAGCCGGGGCATCCGGGGTGACGCGATGACGCTCATCCTGTCGGTGGTGGGCGGTGCGATGATCTTCCCGGTGCTGATCTTCATCGGCACCGCGACCCGCCTGTCCGCCGCCACCCGGGAGCAGCGGTTCGCCGCGATGCGGCTGGTCGGTGCCACCCCGCGGCAGATCTCGGTGATCGCCGCGGTCGAGTCCACCGTCGCCGCGGTGGCCGGTACGGCCGCCGGCTTCGGCCTCTACCTGGCGCTGCGCCCGCTGGTGGCCGACGTGCCCTTCACCGGCGGCCGCTTCCACCTCGACGACCTGAGCCTGACCGGCCTCCAGGTGCTGGGCACCGTCCTGGCCGTGCCGCTCGCCTCGGCGGTGGCGGCCCGGTTCGCGCTGCGCCGGGTCACCGTCTCCCCGTTGGGCGTCAGCCGCCGGGTCACCCCGCGGCCGCCCCGGGCCTGGCGGCTGGTCCCGCTGCTGGCCGGGCTCGCGGAGCTGCTGTACTTCCTCGGCCGCCGCCCGGCCACCGGGAACGGACAGGCGGCGGCCTACCTGCCCGGGTTCCTGCTGGTGATGCTCGGCCTGGTGATCGCCGGGCCGTGGCTGACCATGGTCGCCGCCCGTGCGGTCGCCCGCCGCACCAGCCGTCCGGCCACGCTGATCGCGGTGCGCCGGCTCGCGGACGACCCGAAGGCCGGATTCCGCGCGGTCAGCGGCCTGATCCTGGCGCTGTTCGTCACCACGTCGACGGTCTGCGTCATCGGCACGATCAACGCCAACCGCGGCTCGCTGGACGGCGACCAGTCGTCCCGCGCGTCCGTGGTGCAGGGCGACTACCGGGACGGCAGGCAACTGACGGACGCGGTGCCGGAGCAGGTCCTGGCACAGGCGCGGGCCGTGCCGGGCCTGCGGGGTCTCGCGGTGCTCCACACCAACCCGGCCGGCCTCGGGAAGATCCCGGTCAGTCCCCGCCCGGACGCCCCGCTCCTCACCCCCGGCCTGGTGTCCTGCGCGGACCTCACCGAGGTCCCGGTGGTCGGCCACTGCGCGGCCGGGGCGAGCGTGGCGGCCGTCCCGTCGCGCGA
Source organism: Kitasatospora sp. NPDC127121 (assembly GCF_042677305.1). Taxonomy (NCBI): domain Bacteria; kingdom Bacillati; phylum Actinomycetota; class Actinomycetes; order Kitasatosporales; family Streptomycetaceae; genus Kitasatospora; species Kitasatospora sp. NPDC127121. The sequence goes on from NZ_JBHXTQ010000062.1 coordinate 6,354, forward strand.
GTTCCTCAACCTCACCTCGCACCCGGACGCCGAGTGGCCCGCCGTCCCGGTCTCCGCGGAGGAGGTCGCGAAGCTCCCGGTCCAACTGCTCTACGCCACGACCGACGGATCGACGGCGGCGAAGGAGCAGGTCCGGACGGTGTTCACCGCGGCGTGGCCCGACCACGACGCGCACACGGTCGGTGACTGGGCCACCGAAGGCCAGCAACGGCTCGCCGGATGGCGGCAGTTGGCGAACGTGGTGCTGCTGACCACGCTCCCGATCGCCGGGTGCAGCCTCGCGGTCAGCGTGGTGGCCGGACTCTCCGACCGCAGGCGGCCGTTCGCGATGCTGCGGCTCACCGGTTCGCCGCTGCGCCTGCTCCAGCGGGTGATCGCGCTGGAGAGCGTGCTGCCGCTGCTGTCGGTGGCGGTGATCTCGATCGGCGCGGCCCTCGCCGCCTCGGCCCTGTTCCTCAGCTCCCAGATGGACTACCACCTGGTGTCGCCGGGCGCGGTGTACTTCGGCTTCGTCGCCCTCGGTGTGGTGGCCTCGGTCGGGATCATCGCCTCGACGCTGCCGCTGCTGAAGCGGATCACCGGCCCCGAGGCCGCCCGCAACGGCTGACGGCCCGTCGCCGTTCGGGCGAGCCGGACCGTCGGCGCCCGGGTGAGCTGGACCGTCGCCGCCCGGGCGTACCCCGTCGCCCTCAGCGGGTGACGGGGTACCCGGTCGTTCCGGCCCGGACCGCCGACGGCCGTTGCGGCAGCCAGCTGCCGAGGACCAGCGAGGACGGGTAGAACATCGGCTCCGGCAGCGCGTCCAGCGCGACGCGCTCCCAGCCGCCGCAGGCGTGCGGCTCGGTGACGACCGCCTCGGCCAGGCTCGGCGGCGCCAGCACGGCGGCGGTCAGCCGGGGCCGGCCGAGCTCGTGGTCGAGCAGGAGGGCGAGCACCCGCATCTGCTCGGCGGGCAGCACGATGCCGGTCTCCTCGGCGAGTTCGCGGGCCGCGGTCTGCTCGAAGGACTCGCCGGGATCGACCTTTCCGCCGGGCAGGCTCCAGGTGGGCGGCTCGCCGGCGGTGGTGCGCCGGCCGATCAGCACCCGGCCGTCCCCGGTGGGCACGATGACTCCTGCGCCGAGCAGCGGTGCGGTGGTCAATTCGCCATCTCCTTCGCGGGGATCCTCGGGGGGACCGGGGTTACCAGTTGGAGCGCTCGTAGTCCTTCAGGAAGCAGCCGTACAGGTCCTCGCCGAGCTCGCCGCGGACGATCGGGTCGTACACCCGGGCCGCGCCGTCGACCAGGTCGAGCGGGGCGTGGAAGCCCTCGTCGGCCAGCCGCATCTTGTCCGGGTGCGGCCGCTCGTCGGTGATCCAGCCGGTGTCGACGGCGGTCATCAGGATGCCGTCGGTCTCGAACATCTCGTGCGCGCTGGTGCGGGTGAGCATGTTGAGCGCGGCCTTGGCCATGTTGGTGTGCGGGTGGCCGGCGCCCTTGTAGCCGCGCTGGAACACGCCCTCCATCGCGGAGACGTTGACCACGTACTTGCGGCGGGAGGCGGAGGCGGCCATCGCCGGGCGCAGCTGGCTGATCAGGATGAACGGCGCGGTGGAGTTGCAGAGTTGGACCTCCAGCAGCTCGACCGGGCCGACCTCCTGGACGGTCTGCACCCAGCTGTTGGTGGGCGCGAGGTCGGGCACCAGCCCGCCGGCGTCGATCGCGGTGCCGGCCTCGATCCGGGCGGGCGTGGCGGAGCCGGTGACGAGCGCGAGCGAGGTGACGTCCTCGGCGGCCATCCGCTGCGCGTCGCCGCTCGCCTGGTGGGGGAGGGCGGGAAGGTCGACGCTGCCGCTGCCGAAGCGGCCGATGGTGGTGGCCTGCGGCAGCTCGCCGGCCGGCAGCGGCGCGGACTCGGCGGCGAGCAGCTCGCGGTAGGACTCCGGCGGGCGGCGCACGGTCTGCGCGGCGTTGTTGATCAGGATGTCCAGCGGGCCGTCGGCGGCGACCTCGTCGGCGAGCGCCATGACCTGGGCCGGGTCGCGCAGGTCGATGCCGATGACCTTGAGGCGGTGGATCCACTCGGCGCTGTCCGGCATCGCGGTGAAGCGGCGGATGGCGTCGTTGGGGAAGCGCGTGGTGATGGTGGTGTGGGCGCCGTCGCGCAGCAGCATCAGCGCGATGTACATGCCGATCTTGGCCCGGCCGCCGGTGAGCAGCGCGCGCTTGCCGGTGAGGTCGGCGCGGGCGTCCCGGTGGGACCGGTTCTTGACGGCGCAGTCCTGGCAGAGGTTGTGGTAGAACGCGTCGACCTCGACGTACCGCTGCTTGCACGTGTAGCAGGAGCGGGGCCGCTCCAGGATGCCGGCGATCTCGGTGCTGGTGACGGTGGTCAGGCCGAAGGCGCCGGCGGTCTCGTCGTCGATCCGGGTGGGGGCGCCGGTGGCGGTGCGCGCGGTGACCTCGCGGTCGTTGGCGGTCTTGCGGGCCCGGGTCTCCTGGCGGCGGCGCTGCTTGAGGGTCCGGAATATGCCGCCGACGGCCTGGCGGACGGTGATCGCGTCCGGGTGGTCGACGTGCAACTGGTCGAGCTCGGCGAGCACGTCCAGGCAGAGCCGCAGCCGCTCGGGGTCGAGGCCGGGACCGTAGTCGATCTCCTCCCCGGTGTCCGTGTCGCTCTGGTCCTGCTTGATGTCCACGCCCGCCGTCATTGCCTGTCGCCGCTTCCCGCTCGCCTCGCCGTTACCGCGTGAATGCTACGGGAGCGGCCCTGGCCGGGGCGAAAACCGTCGGACTTGGATGATCGTCCAAGTCTACGCGCGGAGCATTGATCATGGTTTGTACACAGTGCCAGCAATGGGCCTCGAACTGGCTTTTGATCCCACCGTCCCGGAGAATCGAATGCTGGGTGCCGGGCGCCCGAGTGCGCCCGGCGGCAGTGCCGCAACCGCACCCGAGGTGTAATTTCTCCCAGCCAGAGAGCCCCCTTCATGCGCTTCCTGAACGACCTCAAGCCCTCGTACGACCTCACGTACGACGACGTCTTCATGGTCCCCAGCCGTTCCGCCGTGGGCTCCCGGCAGGCGGTCGACCTCTCCTCGAACGACGGCACCGGCACCACCATCCCGCTGGTCGTCGCCAACATGACCGCCATCGCGGGCCGCCGGATGGCCGAGACCGTCGCCCGCCGCGGCGGCCTGGTCGCCATCCCGCAGGACATCCCCACCGAGGTCATCGCCGAGGTCGTCTCCTGGGTCAAGCAGCGCCACCTGGTGCACGACACCCCGATCACCCTCGCCCCGGGCGCCACCGTCGCCGAGGCGCTGTCGCTGCTGCCCAAGCGCGCGCACGGCGCCCTCGTGGTCGTCGAGGACGGCAAGCCGGTCGGCGTCGTCACCGACTCCGACTGCCAGGGCGTGGACCGCTTCACCAGCCTCGCCGACGTGATGTCCCGCGACCTGCTGCTCCTGGACGAGGGCATCGACCCGCGCACCGCCTTCGACAAGCTCACCGAGGCGCACCGCAAGCTCGCCCCGGTCGTCGACGCCGAGGGCCGGCTCGTCGGCATCCTCACCCGCAAGGGCGCGCTGCGCGCCACCCTGTACACCCCGGCCGTGGACGCCGCCGGCAAGCTGCGGATCGCCGCCACCGTCGGCATCAACGGCGACGTGGCCGGCAAGGCCAAGGCCCTGATCGACGCCGGCGCCGACGTGCTGGTCGTGGACACCGCGCACGGCCACCAGGAATCGATGATCAGCGCGCTGCGCGCGGTGCGCGGCCTCGACCCGCGGATCCCGATCGTGGCCGGCAACGTGGTCTCCGCCGCCGGTGTCCGCGACCTGGTCGAGGCGGGCGCCGACATCCTCAAGGTCGGCGTCGGCCCCGGCGCCATGTGCACCACCCGGATGATGACCGGCGTCGGCCGCCCGCAGTTCTCCGCCGTGCTGGAGTGCGCCGCCGAGGCACGCCGGCTCGGCAAGCACGTGTGGGCCGACGGCGGCGTCCGCCACCCGCGCGACGTCGCGATGGCACTGGCCGCCGGCGCCTCCAACGTGATGATCGGCTCCTGGTTCGCCGGCACCTACGAGTCCCCGGGCGACCTGCAGACCGCCGCCGACGGCCGCCAGTACAAGGAGAGCTTCGGCATGGCCTCGGCCCGTGCGGTCAGCAACCGCACCTCCCAGGACTCCTCGTACGACCGGGCCCGCAAGGCGCTGTTCGAGGAGGGCATCTCGCACTCCCGGATGTTCGTCGACCCGGCCCGCCCGGGCGTCGAGGACCTGATCGACTCGATCGTGGCCGGTGTGCGCAGCTCCTGCACCTACGCGGGCGCCAACACCCTGGAGGAGTTCCAGGAGAAGGCGATCGTCGGCATCCAGAGCGCGGCCGGCTACGCCGAGGGCAAGCCGCTGCACTCCAGCTGGGCCTGATCGGGCCGGGCCCGAGCGCCCGCTCCTTCACCGGCCGGCCGGTTCCTCGCCTCGGGGAGCCGGCCGGCCGCCGTGCGGGGCGCGTCCGGTGCCTTGCGGGGTACGTCCGGCGCCTTGCCTGGTGCGTCGGGCGCCATGCCCGGTGCGTGCAGTGCCTTGCCTGGTGTGTCCGGTGCGGCCGCTGCCGTGCCCGGTGCGCCGCAGGCTGCGTCCCGTGCGGGGTGCGGGCCGAGCGGGAGCAGCAGGGCGCGGCCGAGCAGGCCGGCCGAGCAGTCCAGGGCGGCGGCGAAGGCCCGCGCGGCGGTCGGCACCGCGCGCAGCTCCCAGAGCGCCTGGACAGCGGACCACGCCCCCTCGCGGGCGGCCTCCACCGACCAGACGCCGAGCAGGTGGGTGAGTGGCTCGGCGCGCTCCAGCACGTCCGGGCCGGGCATCAGCTCCTCCCGGACGGCCGTCTCCACCTCCGCCAGCAGGCCGTTGATCCGGTGGTAGTCCGCCGCGAGCCCGGCCGGCTCGCAGCCCCGCCGCAGGCAGGTGTCCACGACGGCGAGCGGCAGGTCGTGCTGGATGTGGGCGTTCATCCCGGCCAGCGCGAACTGCAGCGGGTGCACCCCCGGGTGGGCGCGCAGCGCGAACAGCGGCCGCCAGCAGGCGGGCGGCTCCTGCCCGGCCGCGTCGGCGGCCACGGCCAGCAGGTAGCGCCCGGCGAACACCGTGTCCAGTTCGGCCATCGCCGCCGGATCGGCGAAGTACAAGCCGCCGAGCCGGTCGCGGACGGCCTCCGTGACGGTGAGGTAGAGCCGGTTGAAGACCGCCACCCCGTCCGCCGGGGGCAGACCCGCCCCGATCTCCCGCAGCCGACCGACCACCTCCTCGACCGTGACCGGCGCCGTGACGTGAGCCGTGACTGGCGCCGTGACAGGAGTCGCGACAGGCGCCGTGACCGTATTCGCGGCCAGCACCGCGACCGGCGTGCCGTCCGCCGCCATCGTCGTACCGGGCATGCGCCACCCTCCGATGTCGATCGTGCACTGATCGCATCATCGTGGCAGCGCGGACGGCAGCCCGGTGCGTGCGGCACGCGGCGCGCGGGGGAGACCAGGTGATCAGCCCAGGTCGTACTCCAGGACGTAGGTGTGGGTGCCGGCCTCGTCGACGGTCAGGAGGAACTCGCCGGTGAGCCCGGCCAGCTCGCCCGACCCGGTGCCCGGCACCACGCGTATGGTCGTCCCGCCGGTGTCCCACGCCGCGTGCTGGAGCACGAACGAACCCTTCCGCCCGTCCAGTTCGCCCGTCACGTGCTCCACCGCGACGTACGACGCCGGGCCGCCCGAGGGGCCCGCGACGGAGAGCATCCGCACCTCGCTGGTGCCGCTCAGCCCGCCCGTGAAGTTCTTGGAGATCCGGACCCGCCCGAAGGCCGCACCCTCGCGCTCCTCCGTCTCCACCGGTTCGAAGCTGGTCAGCTCGAACGACCCGCTGGCCTTGGACCCCATGGTGCTCTCCTCCCGACGATCGTTGCCCGGCCGGCCCCTCACCGACCGTGTGTGAAGCCTTGCACACGGCTCTGACAATCGGCCGGGCCGTCACCGCTCCCGCCGGCCCGCCGGCCTGCTCGTCCGCCCGTCAGTGCTCCCAGCGGAGCGCCAGCAGCGCCGCGTCGTCCGTCAGCCCGGCGTCGCCGACCCAGCCGTCGACGTCCGCGAGCAGGTCCTCCAGCAGGTCCGCCGGGCTCCCCGCGGGCAGCCCCGGCAGCCGCTCCTCCAGCGGGTAGAACCGCCCCTCGGCGTTGCGGGCCTCGGTGATGCCGTCGGTGTACAGGAGCAGCAGGTCCCCCGGCAGCGGCTCGAAGCGGCCCGTCGGATACCCGTCACCGGTCAGCCCCCGCAGCCCGAGCGGCGGCGCGGCGTACGGCGGCGTCAGCGCGTGCACCCGGCCCGCGCGGCGCAGCAGCGGGGGCGGGTGCCCGCAGTTGACCACGCCGACCGGCCCCCGCTCCGCGGGCACGGTCAGCAGCAGCGCGGTGGCGAAGCGCCCCTCGCCCGGTCGGGCGGCGAGCGCCGCGTCCAGCCGCTCGGCCAGCCGCCCGAGATCGGGCTCCGTCCGGGCCGCCTCGCGGAACACCCCCAGCACGTCCGCCGCCGTCTCCACCGCCGGAAGCCCGTGCCCCTGCACGTCCCCGAGCAGGATCCGGGTGCCGTAACGGGTGTCGACCACCGCGTACAGGTCCCCGCCGATGCGTGCCTCGGCCGCCGCCGCGACGTAGCGCACCGCGGTGCGCAGCCGCCCGATCCGCTCCGGCGGCGGGCGCAGCAGGGCCCGCTGCGCCGCCTCGGCGACCGTCCGGACGTGGAACAGCTCCCGCTCCCGGGCCGAGACCAGGACGACGTTGGCGGCGCTGGCCAGGGTCGCCGCGAGCACCGTGATCAGCGCGGTGATGTGCACCTCGGCCGGCAGTTCGGTGTTGGTGGTCTCCAGCAGCCCGACCGCCACGACGGCGATGCCCCCGGCGGCCAGCGGCACCCGGGCGCTGCGGGTGGTCGCCCCGGCCAGGACCGGCGCGACGGCCAGTACGGGGGAGAGGGTCGTCCCCGGCCCGGTCACCAGGTCGGCCACCACGGCGGCGACCAGCAGCCCGAAGGCGCTGACCAGCAGCATCCGGGTGCGCCGCGGCAGGTGCAGCGGCGGCACACCGCCCGGGCCGTCTGCGCTCACACGTCCTCCCGGCTGCTCCCGGCGGATTGGCGACCTACCGTCCACTGTGCTCCGCACTCCCCGTGAGCGGCACCTCGGGGGCCTCGGCCGAGGCCGCCCCAGCGGGCGGACTACGCTGGCCGGGAGATGAGACGCAAGAGCCGCCGCCCGGCCTCCCCCCTTCCGCAGCGCCACGGTGTGGACCCGGTGCACCTGCGGCTGCCGCCCGAGGGCCCCTGGCCGACCGTCCGCGCCTACCTGGTCGAGCGGCTGCCGGCCGTGGCCGCCGCGCGGATCGACGCGGCGTTGAGCGGCCGCGAGATCGTCGGCGAGCACGGCCCGGTCGCCCCGGACGAGCCGTTCGGGCCCGGCGCGCACCTGTGGTTCTACCGGGACCTCCCCGAGGAGGTCCACGTCCCGTTCGAACTGGAGGTGCTGCACCGCGACGAACACCTGGTCGTCGTCGACAAGCCGCACTTCCTGGCCACCACCCCGCGCGGCCGGCACGTCGTCGAGACGGCGCTGTCCCGGCTGCGGCACAGTCTCGGCCTGCCCGCCCTCAGCCCCGCGCACCGGCTCGACCGGCTCACCGCGGGCCTGGCCATGTTCGTGGTGCGGCCCGAGGAGCGCGGCGCCTATCAGACGCTGTTCAGCGACCGGCTGGTGCGCAAGGAGTACCAGGCGATCGCCCCGTACGACCCGGCGCTGGACCTGCCGCGCACCGTGCGCAGCCACATCCTCAAGGAGCGCGGGGTGATCGCGGCCCGGGAGCTCGACGCGCCGCCGAACAGCGAGAGCCGGATCGACCTGCTGGAACGCCGCGACGGCCTGGCCCGCTACCGGCTGCGGCCGCTGAGCGGGCGCACCCACCAGCTGCGGCTGCACATGTGCGGCCTCGGCGTGCCGATCCTCGGTGACCCGGTGTATCCGGTGGTGCTGCCCGAACCGGCCCCGGACGACTTCCGCCGCCCGCTCCAACTCCTCGCCTCGGTGGTCGAGTTCACCGACCCGCTGACCGGCCGGGAGCGCCGCTTCGACACCCGCCGCACCCTCGCCGCCTGGACGGACCCGCAAGCCTGGGCCGCCGGCCCGGGTCCGGCGACCCAGAGGCCGTAGGCCCAACGGACGACCGGGTCCCGGTTCCGGTGGCCGATCCGCCGCCGCCCCCTGCGGGGCGAGGGTGGGGGCATGAACGCAGCACAGCACACCGCCCCCGCCCCCGTCGCCGTGGTCACCGGCGCCTCCCGGGGGCTCGGCCTGGCGCTCGCCCGGGCCCTCGCCGCCGACGGCTGGCAGCTGGTGATCAGCGCCCGCGGCGCGGCCGGACTCGCCGCCGCCGAGGCGGCCCTGGCCGCCGTCACCAAGGTCGTCGCCCTCCCCGGTTCCATCGTCGACGACGACCACCGCGCCCACCTGACCGCGGCCGCCGACGGGCTCGGCGGCGCGAGCCTGCTGGTGAACAACGCCGGTACGCTCAACGGCGCCACCGCGCCCGGCGCCGAGCCGCTGCCCCGGCTGGCCGACTTCCCGCTGCCGGACCTGCTGGAGACCTTCGAGGTCAACGCGCTCGCCCCGATCGCCCTCACCCAGCTCGTCCTGCCGCAGCTGCGCGCCCACGCCGGGGCCGTGCTCAACATCAGTTCGGACGCCGCCGTCGTGCCCTATCTCGGCTGGGGCGGCTACGGCGCCAGCAAGGCGGCGCTCGACCTCGCCACCGCCGTACTCGCCCGCGAGGAACCGGAGTTGCGGGTGTGGGCGGTGGACCCGGGGAGCATGCGCACCGGGATGCTGCAGGAGGCCAGCCCCGGTGAGGACATCTCCGGCGAGCCGCTGCCCGAGGAGGTGGTGCCGGTCCTGCTCGGACTGCTGCACGACCGCGCCCCCTCCGGCCGTTACCGCGTCGAGGACCTGAGGGCCGCGGCCCGGGGTGGGCGATGACCGGACTGGCGGACCTCGGCCTCGACGTCGCCGTGCCGCCCGAACTCTCCGCCCGGGCACCGGCGGAGGCGCGCGGCGGGGCGCGGGACGGCGTGCGGATGCTGGTCGGCCGGCGCGACCGGGGGAGCGTCGAGCACCACCGCTTCACCGGGCTGCCCGGGGTGCTGCGCGCGGGTGACCTGTTGGTGGTCAACAACTCGGCCACCCTGCCGGCCGCGCTGCCCGGCCGGCTGCCCGACGGTACGGCGGTCGCGCTGCACCTGTCCTCCGCCCAGCCCGACCAACGCGGCTCCTACCTGGTGGAGTTGCGGCGGGTGGTGCCGGGTGCGGCGGCCGCCTACTACCCGCCGGCCGACTCCCCGGCCCGCCCCGGTTTGCGGGTGGCGCTGCCCGCCGGCGGCGCGGCCGAGCTGGTCGCACCGTTCACCGCCCGGCTCTGGTACGCCCGACTGACCTTTCCAGCAGGGCTGTTGCCGTACCTGGAGGCGTACGGCAAGGCGATCCGGTACGGCTACGTGGACCGCGACTGGCCGATCGAGGCCTACCAGACGGTCTTCGCGACCGTCCCCGGAAGCAGCGAGATGCCCAGCGCCGCAAGGCCGTTCAGCGCGGAGGCGGTGGCCCGGCTGGCGGGTCGCGGGGTGCTGGTCGCGCCGGTCACGCTGCACACCGGGGTGGCCTCGCCGGAGGCGCACGAGGCGCCGTACGCCGAGCGGTTCCACGTCCCGGCGGCCACCGCCCGCCTGGTCGGCCATGTGCGGGCCGGCGGCGGGCGGGTGGTCGCGGTCGGCACCACGGTGGTGCGCGCCCTGGAGTCGGCCGCTGCGCCGGACGGCACCGTCCAGGAGGCGGACGGCTGGACGGAGTTGGTGATCACCCCGGAGCGCGGGGTGTGCGCGGTCGACGGCCTGCTCACCGGCTGGCACGAGCCCCGCGCCTCGCACCTGCTGATGCTGGCCGCCGTCGCCGGGCGGCCCCTGCTCGCCGAGTGCTACCGGGCTGCCGTCCAGCACCGTTACCTCTGGCACGAGTTCGGCGACGTGAACCTGCTCCTGCCGGACTGAGCCCGCGGGCCGAGCCTCCCGGTCGCGGGCCGAACCGCCCGGTCGCAGGCCGTGCCACCCGGTCGCGGGCCCGGATCGCCCGGTCGCGGGCCGCCGGATCACTCGGACGGGCTGCCCGGGGGCAGTTCCAGCTCGAACCAGACCACCTTGCCGTCCCCGGTGCGGCGGCTGCCCCAGCGGTGCGCGAGCTCGTTGACCAGGTGGATGCCGCGCCCGCCCTCGTCCTCGGCGCGGGCGCGCCGGATCCGGGGCGTCTCGCTCTCCTGGTCGGCGACCTCGACGGTGAGCGCCCGGTTGCAGAACAGCCGCAGCTGGGTGGGGGATCCGGCGTGCACCAGGGCGTTGGTGATCAGCTCGCTGGTGAGCAGTTCGGCCCAGTCGGCGAGCGCTTCGAGGCCCCAGGCGGCCAGCGTCTCGCGGGTGAAGCGGCGCGAGTGGGCGACCATCGCGCGGTCGCCGGTGAGCGGCAGGCTGGCGATCCGGTCCGCGCCGACCGGCCGGACCTGCGCCATGATGACGGCGATGTCGTCCTCGCTGGTGGGGCCGGTGAGTTCGGCCAGGACGGCGTCGCAGGTCTGCTCCAGCGAGCGGCGCCGGTCGGCGACCGTCCGGCAGAGCAACTGCAGTCCCTCGTCGATGTCGTGGCCCCGGCGCTCGACCAGCCCGTCGGTGTAGAGCACCAGGATGGCCTCCTCGGGGAGGGTGAACTCCACGCTCTCGAACGGGACTCCGCCGACGCCGAGCGGTGCGCCGGGCGGCAGTTCGACGAGGTGCGCCCGCCCCTGCGGATCGGCGACGACGGGCGGCAGGTGGCCGGCGCAGGCGGCGGTGCAGTGGCGGTCCACCGGGTCGTACACCACACAGACGCAGGTGGCGAACTGGCCCTCGCCGAGGGCGCTGGAGGCCTCGTCCAGCCGGTGCAGGACGCGCTCCGGACTCAGGTCAAGGGTGATCAACGTCCGGGCTACGGTGCGTAGTTGGCCCATGGTGGCGGCTGCCCGGATGCCGTGGCCCATCACGTCGCCGACGATCAGCGCGACCCGCCCCGAGGAGAGCGGCACGACGTCGAACCAGTCGCCGCCGACCTCGCTGACCACGCTGCTGGGCAGGTAGCGGTAGGCGAGGTCCAGGCCGAGCGTGCGGTGGATCTCCTGCGGCAGCAGGCTGCGCTGGAGGGTGAGCGCGGTGTCCCGCTCGCGCCGGTAGAGCCGGCCGTTGTCGATCGCGAGGGCGGTGCGCGCGGCGAGTTCCTCGGCCAGTGAGCGGTCCTCCGGGCCGAACGGCTCCGGGTTGCGGGTGCGGACGAACTCCGCGCCGCCCAGTACGAGTCCGCGCGCCACCAGCGGCACCATCAGGTACGAGTGCACCCCGGCGGCCAGCCCCGGCTGGACCCGGTCGGGCGAGGCGGCGATCCGGCGCATCTCCTCCTCGGTCACCTCGGAGACCAGGATCGAGCGCCGGGTGCGCAGGCTCTGCGCGTACAGCTGGGCGGACTGCGAGGTCTCGCCGACCTGGTCGGAGGCCGCCGTCATGGTGCCGTCCTGAGCCGTTTCGCCGACCGCCACCGCCCGCATCAGTATCGACTCGTTGTCCGGGACGGGGCCGGGCTCCTCGCCGCCGAGCACCGCGTCGCGCAGGTCCACGGTGACGAAGTCGGCGAAGCGCGGGATCACCACCTCCACCAACTCCTGGGCGGTGCGGTGCAGATCGAGGGTGGTGCCGATCCGGGTGCTGGCCTCGTTGAGCAGTGACAGCCGCTGCTGCGCGGCCCGGGCCGCGTCCAGCGCCCGCTGCCGGGCGGCGGCCGCGTCGCGCTCGCGGGTGAACAGCAGCGCGTTGTCGATCGACACGGCGGCCCGCACCGCCAACTCGCCGGCCAGCGCCATGTCGTTCTCCTCGTACGGGCGCTCCACCAGGGTGCGGTAGAAGCCCGCGACGCCGACCGCGGTGCCGCGCGCGATCAGCGGGACGACCATGAAGGAGTGGACGTTCTGCTCCCGCACCGCCGCGGCGCGCACCGGGTCGTCGGCGAACCAGGCCAGCCCCTCCGCGTCCATCCGCGGCACCAGGACCGGCTTGCGGTGTGCCAGGCTCCACGCGTACGGCGTGCCGGGTGCGAAGCGGTGCACCCCGCCGAGCCGGGCGACCGGCCGCAACGTCGAGCCGGGCACCGAGTGGAAGGCCATCCGCCGCAGCAGCGCCGAACCGTCCTCCGGGGCGCGGGCCTCGCGCTCGCCGCGGACCAGGTCCTCCAGCACCTCCACCACCACGGAGTCGGCCAGCCTGGGCGTCGCCACCTCGGCCAACTCCTGCGCGGTCTGGGCGAGATCGAGGGTGGTGCCGATCCGGGCGGAGGCCACGTTGACCAGCGCCAGCCGCTCCTGGGCGGCCTTCGCCTCGCGCAGCGCCTGCTGCCGGGCCAGGACGGTCTGGTGCTGGCGCAGGTACAGCCGGGCGTTGTCGATCGCGACGGCGGCCCGCGAGGCCAGCTCGTCGCCGAGGGTGATGTCGGCCTCGGCGAACGACTCCCGGTCGCCGCGCCGCGAGTACACCACCATGCCGAGCGTGGTGCCGCGCGCGACCAGCGGGGTGATCCGCACCGAGCGCGGCCGGTCGCCGAGGTAGGCCCGGCGGTGGCTCTCGGTGATGGCCTCGCTCAGCAGCGGCAGCTCCCAGGACGGCACCACCACCGTCCGCCCGGTGGCCAGCGCCCGGGCGTACGGCGAGTCCGGGGTCAGCTCGTACAGCGATTCCACCGGCAGTGACTCGGCCGGGTACAGCGGGTCGGTGGTGGCCAGGGCCAGCCGGCGGACCAGCTGCGGCGCGTCCGGGTCGGGCGGTTCGACGTTCCGCCCAGCCACCAGCACCTCCAGCGCGAACACCCCGCTGATGTCGGCGACCCTGGGCACCATCGTGTCGGCCAGCTCCCGGGCGGTCTGCCGCAGGTCGAGCGTGGTGCCGATGGAGGCGGTCGCGTCGACCAGCAGGGCCAGCCGCTCCTGGGCCCGCGCCGCCCGGGCCTCGGCGCGGAACCGCTCGGTGACGTCGATGACGGTGGAACTCACGCCGAGCACCCGGCCGCCGGGTTCCTCCAACCGGAAGTACGAGGCGGACCACGCGTGGTCGCGCTGCGGGTCGCCCGGGGTGCGGCCGTGCGAGCGGGTGTCCACCACCGGTTCGCCGCTCTCCAGTACCCGCCGCATCACCGCCTCGGCCTCGGCGCCGTTGATCCCGGGCAGCACCTCGGTGAGCCGGTGGCCGAGCTGCTCCTCGACGGGCAGGCCGTTGGCCCGGGCCAGCGCCTCGTTCAGCCGGACGAACCGCAGCTCGGGGTCGAAGACGCCCATGCCCACGGGGGACTGGGTGAAGAAGCCGTCGAGTACCGCCAGGTCCGCCTGGATCCGGCGCAGCGTGGTCACGTCGGAGGCGACGGCCAGCACCAGCGTGCGGCCGTCCGGCCCGGTGATCGGATGGGTGCGGAACTCCAGGTTCACCAGGTGCCCGTCCCGGTGCCGGACCGGGAACACGCCGGACCAGGGCCGACCGTTCAGGATCTGCTGGAACAGCTCCAGCACCTCGGGCCGCTGCTCCTCGGAGGTCAGCAACTTGGCGGCCCTGGCCCCGACCGCCTGCCCCGGGGAGTAGCCGAGCAGTGCCTCCGCGTCGCCGCTCCAGTGCAGGATCCGGCCGTCGGCCTCGATCAGCGCCGTCGCGATCGGCACCATCAGCAGGGCGTCCTGTTGCGGCTCGCCCTGGTGGTGTTCGTTGTCGTTCACCATGGCCAGAGAACCGTCCGGAGATCGTCCCCACCAGCCCTGCCATCTTCGCACGCGGCCCCGGCGGGCCGCTCACCGTAGCGGGCTCACCGGTGCGGCAGCGGGCGCTCCGGGAAGGACTCGCCGAGCTCCCGGCGGCACCGGCTGCGCCGGCGGCGGTCGAGCGCGCGAAGTCGGCCGGGCCGACTTCCCGCGCTCCTCACCGGGTCGCGACCCGCTCGCCGGCCGGGGCGGCCTCCGGGGCGCAGCCGCCCCGGGCTTCGGCGGTGCGGGCTTCGGCGCCCCGGACTTCGGCGGTGCGGGCGGCCAGGGCGAGCAGCGCGCCGACGAGACACAGGGCGGCGGCGACCAGGACGGCCCGGTCGGTGCCCGCCGCCAGGGCGCGGGCGGCGGCCTCCCGGCCGGGGCCGCCCGGTCGGGCCGAGCCCGCGACGGCCACGGTGACCGCGACGCCGAGCGCCGAGCCCAGGTACCGGGAGGTGTTGTTGGCACCCGAGCCCATGGCCGCCCGGTGCGCCGGGACGCTGCTGACGGCCAGCCGGGCCAGCGCCGCGTTGAGCACCCCGCTGCCGACGCCCGCCACCGCCAGACCCGGCGCCAGCCGCAGCCAGCCGGAGCCGGGCGCCAGCCCGTACAGGCCTGCCTCGCCGAGGCCGCAGACCGCGAGTCCGACGGCGACCTGCGCGGTGGCCGACAGGTGCGCCGCCAGCCGCCGCGCCTGGAGCGCGGACAGCACCGACAGGCCCGACCAGAGCGCCAGCACCCCGCCCGCGGCCAGGCCGGACAGGCCCAGGACGCCCTGGAGCAGGGTCGGCAGGTAGCTCATGAAGCCGACCAGCGAGAGCCCGGTGAACAGCGCCCCGACGGTGGCGGCGACGAAGCCGGGGCTGCGGAACAGCGCGAGGTCCAGCATCGGCTCCGGGGTCTTCGCCTCGACCAGCCCGAACAGCGCCAGCAGCAGCACGCCGAGGGCCAGCAGCGCGACGACCACCGGCCGCCCCCAGCCGCCGCGCCCCTCGGCCAGCCCGGCGATCAGGCAGGACGTCCCGGCGGCCAGCGTGAGCACCCCGTACGGATCGAGGGCGCGTGGCCGTTCGGCCCGGGACTCGGTGAGGACGGCGGCCGCGTACGCCGCCACGGCGGCCGAGACGACCGCGATCCCGCCGCTGACCGCGCGCCAGCCGGCCCACTGCCCGACCAGCGCGCCGTACACCGGGCCGACGGCGATGCCGAGGCCGACGGCGGCGCCCCAGACCCCGAGGGCCCGGATCCGGCCCGGTCCGGGCGGGTGGGCGTGGCTGATCAGGCCGAGCGCGGGTGCCAGGACGGCGGCCGAGGCGACGCCGAGCAGCACCCGGGCGGCCAGGTAGACGGCGCCGCCGGGGGCCAGCGCGGCCAGCGCCTCGGCGGCCGCGAACAGCAGCACGCCGAAGGTGAAGACCCGCTTGCGGCCGTGGTCGTCGGCGGCGCTTCCGGCGGTGAGCAGCAGGGCGGAGATGCCGACCAGGGTGCCGGTGAGGATCCAGGTCCGGCCGGTGGCCCCGAGGTGCGCGGCCTGGGCGGTGGCGGCGAGCGAGGCGGTGGGGGCGGTGTAGGCGACGGTGACCAGCGCGGTCGCGGCCGCGGTGGCGGCCAGGGTGGCGCCGGGCCGGGCGGGCGCGGTGACGGGGGAGGAGCCGGGTGGTGCGGGGGACATGGGGTGTTCCCTCCGGAGCGCGGACCTTAGGTCTGGTGAATGAACCTTCGTCTCGATCGGCACGCTACCACCATTGGTCTGTTCATTGAACCCGCTGTCCGGGTGGACTAGGCTGACCCGCATGGCGCTGGGAACCGACTACGAACAGCAGGACTGCGCACTGGCCCGCGCCCTGGAGGTGGTCGGCGAACGCTGGAGCCTGCTGATCCTCCGCGACGCCTTCTACGGAGTGCAGCGCTTCAACGACTTCCTCGCCCACCTCGGCATCCCCCGCGCCGTCCTCACCGCCCGCCTCAACGCCCTGGTCGCGGCCGGGGTGCTGCGCAAGGAGCCGTACCAGCAGGCGCCGCTGCGCCACGGCTACCTGCTCACCGGGACCGGCCTCGAACTGTGGGGGCCGCTCTACCAGTTGAGCCGCTGGGGCGGCCGGCACGCGACCGCGGGCGGCCCGCACCACCTGTTCGCGCACGCCGTCTGCGGCACCGACCTGGACGTCGTCGGTGTCTGCCCGCGGTGCGGCGGCGCACCCGTCCCGCCGGCCGAGATCGCGATGCGCCCCAACCCCGCCCGCGGCGGTACGCACCGGGACGACCCGGTCTCCCGCTCCCTGGTCCGCCCGCACCGGCTGCTCGAACCGATCGCCTCGGCGGCGCCGGCCGCCTAGCGAACGGCGGTCGGCAAAAGGCAAAAGGCGAACGGCAAAAGGCGAACGGCTGGCGACAGACGGCGGCGCGGCCGCCGGCGGGCTGCCGACGGCCGCGCCCACCACGTCCCGGTTACGGCTGGAACGTCACCTCCGGATTGGCGGCGGTCGGCCCGTCGAGGAGCGGCTGCTGCACGCCCTTCAGCTGGAGGTCGAAGAAGGCCGCCACGTACGAGCGGGTGAGCTCCACGCCCCGCTCGCCCGACATCGTGGTGCCGGGAGGCTGGGGCAGGTTGAGCTTCTCGAAGAACAGCGGGAAGTCGGTGAAGGTGCCGTGGTTGGAGCCGGCGAAGGTCAACCAGCGCTTCCAGCCGTCCAGGTGCGGCCAGCTCTCCGTCCAACTGCTGTCCTCGGCGCCGCCGGGCAGCGGGTGGCCGATCATCAGGAAGGGCTTGCCGTCGATCCCGGAGGCGGGGACGGTGACGTCCATGGTGCCGTCCAGGTCCACCCCGGCCCGGATCCGGTCGTCGGTGAGCAGGGACGGGACGGTCGAGGCGCCGCCGGCCGAGTGCCCGGCCATCCCGATCCGGTCGCGGTCGATCATGCGGGCGTAGCGCCAGGCCGGGTGGGGGCGGGCGGTCAGCTGGTCGATGACGAAGGAGACGTCCTTCGCCCGGCTGTTGTCCACGGCCGCCCAGGACTCCGGGGTCGTCAGCTTGTTGCACAGCAGGCACGGGAGGGTCTGCCCGTCGGGGAACGTCGTCCCGGTGTTCTCGTAGGTGTGGTCGATCAGCGCGACGACGTACCCGCGGCTGGTCAGGTCCTCGGCGAGGCTGCTCAGCGAGGCCCGCGGCATGGTGAAGCCCGGCGACAGCACCACCATCGGGAAGTGGCCGCCCTGCGGGCGCGCGTCGGACTTCGCCCAGGTCCGGGTGCCGGTGACCGTCTCGGTCGGGATGGTGTTGCCCGGGAGCTTCCCGTCCAGCAGCATCCGGGCGGCCGCAGGGGTCATGTACGGGGCCGCGCTGCCCGTCCCGGCCTTCGCGGGGTAGTACATCGACACCATCAGTTGGCGCGGACCGGCGGAGGGGACCCACGGATCCGGGCGGTCCTGGTCCACCAGGTGCAGGATCTCCTGCCCGACCGCGTACGGGCCGGTCGGGCGCGGCAGGTCGACGTGGACGGCGGTCGGGGCGGGAGCGGAGGCGGAGGTGGAGGCGTTCGCCGGGGCGGCGGGAGCGGCCAGGGCCGGCGCGGCGGCGGCGACGGACAGCGGCAGGGCGAGCAGCAGGGCTGCCGCGGCGGCGGTGGTGCGAAGTCGGTCCATGTGAGGGACGGTAGGCCGGGGGAGCGGAAGTTGACGTCCACTCAGCGGCGTAGAGATCCCTTCCGGGATGTGCAGGCAGGGACCCTTAGGGGTCGGCCGAATGGAGACCGAATGGAAGCCGGTCGGACCAGGCTGGGGTCGGTTGAGGAGCCGAACTCACCGCAGAGCAGTGGGTTCGGGAATCCAACCCTCGAATCGTCCGCCGGTCAGAGGCTCCGGGCCCGGACCTCCTCGACGAAGGCCGCCGCCGCACCGGCGTTCGGCACCGGGAGGGTGAGCGGCAGGCCGGCCGAGTGCGTCCGGATCTCCAGCTCCCCGAGATCCGAGGCCCTCGCGGACTGCACCTCCGCCCACCGGAACGCCTCCGTCGCGGCGAGCGGGTGCGGCGGCCGGTGCACCAGCCCGCCGGCCGTCAGCGTCAGCCGCCCCCGGGCGAACCGGACGCCGCCCTCAGTGCGCAACGCCTCGTGCAGCGCGGCCCGGAGGGTCGGGCGGAGCCGCTCGTCGAGCTCCCGGAACAGCTCGTCCAGCCGCCGCAGCTGCGCCAGTGCCAGCGGTTCGTCCGCGCCGACCAGCCAGATCCGGCCCTGCTCGCCCACCCCGTGCCGCCCGCCGGGGGAGTACTCGGTGGCCTCCACCGCACTCCACGGCAGGGGCTGCTCCGCGCCGTCCGCCCCGACCAGCACCAGCCCGCGCTCGTGCACCCGGACGGCCCGCAGGCCCGGTGCCGGCCGAAGCCGCCCGTATCCGCTCGCGGCCGTGATCGCCGCCGCGGCCACCACGGGCGCGGGCCACCACTCCCCGCTCGCCAGCCAGGCCGCCCCGGCGACGGCGGCCGCCGCCGCGTCCAGCCAGGCCCGCGTCCGCCACGGCAGCGGCCGGAACCGCCGGTACACCCGCACTGCCCGGCCGAGCCGCCCGTCGCCGCCCGCGACCGACCGAGCCCGCGACAAGGGCCACACCACCGCCACCTCGGCCACCTCCCGCTGAGCGAACACCACAACCGGAACCACGACTGTCAGATCCTCAGCATCGACCGACCGCCGCGCCCTCGAACAGGGCCAATTCGTACCTCTTGGCCCTGAAACGACCTCACCCCATCCTCCACCTCGCTCCGCCGACGGCCGCACCCGGTCCGCCGCCGGGCCCGCTCACCGCCTCGCCCCGGCCTCAGCTCGCCGTCGCGTACTCGTTCTGCAGCGTGCGCAGCAGGGCCGTCCCGGCCGGATCGGCGGAGCGACGGGTGTTGACCAGCACCGCCACCCCCACCTGCTTCTCCGGATCGAAGGCCACGAAGGAGCGGAACCCGCCCGTGCCGCCGTTGTGCCAGATCTGCAGGTGGCCGCCCTGCTGGGTGTGCAGGCGGTGGCCGAGCCACCCCAGGTGCATCCAGGCGAACGGGTTGACCCGGTGCCGGGCCGCCCGGGTGAGGGTGATCGCGGGCGCCAGCGGCGCGTCCGGCTCGCGGTCGGCGGCCAGCTGGGCCCGCAGGAGTATCGCCAGGTCGGAGGCGGTCGACCGGAGCCCGCCCATACCGGGGACGTCCGCGAAGTCCCAGTACGGCACGGGCCGCCCGCCGGAGGTGTGCCCGTGCGCCAGCCGCCCGGACTGCTCCCGGCCCGAGCGCACGTGGGTGTCCACCAGTCCCAGCGGCTCGCATATCTCACGCGCCACCAGCTCCTCGTAGCCGGTGCCGGCCCGGTGGGCGAGGGCCAGGCCGAGCAGCCCGGCGCCGAGGTTGGAGTAGCGGAAGCCACGCCCGGGTCTGGCCCGCAGTCTCGTCCGGGCCAGCCCGGCGAGGACGTACTCGGTGCTGCAATGGGCGTACGGATCGGGCTTGTTGGGATTGAACAGTGCCGTCGCCAGCAGGCCCCGGGGCAGCCGGGGGAGCCCGGAGGTGTGGGTGGCGAGGTGCCGCAGGGTGATCGGCTGCCCGCCCCTGGTCGGGACGGCGACACCGCCGGGCCGTACGTCGGCGAGCACGTCGGCGAGCGGTTCGTCGAGCCCGGTGGCGGCCCCGCCGGAGTCGGCGAGCACCAGCCGCGCGAGGACGAGCGAGGTGAACACCTTGGTGACGGAACCGACTTCGAACAGGGTGTGCGGCCCGGGCGCGGCGCCGCCCGGACCGGTCCGCCCGGCGCCGCGGATCTCCACGGCGCCGCCGGCCAGCCCGGCGACCACCGCACCGACGTGCTGGCCTGCGAGCCGGTCGGCGGTCTGTTGCACGAGGCTGGCGAGTTCGTTCATGCCTTGAGCGTAGGGGTCCGCGACCTGCGAAGTCGTCCGCCGGAACGACGATTTCAACCGCCCTCCGCTGCTCCCGCAGGAGTACGCCCCTACATGCGTCCCCCACATGAGTACGCCCCGCTACGCTCGGCAGCGTACGGGCACCACG
Organism: Kitasatospora sp. NPDC127121; assembly: GCF_042677305.1. Lineage (NCBI taxonomy): Bacteria > Bacillati > Actinomycetota > Actinomycetes > Kitasatosporales > Streptomycetaceae > Kitasatospora > Kitasatospora sp. NPDC127121. Next base: position 26,297 of record NZ_JBHXTQ010000062.1, read on the forward strand.
GTGTGATGACCGGTCCGGGCGTAGCGGGGCGCGTGGTGGGGCGGGGGCGAGCCGTCAGCAGCTCAGGTTGCCCCCGGGGACGGTGCCGAGGATCTGGACGAAGCTCTGGTACAGGCTGATCCGGTGCTGCATCTGGGCGGTGTTGTTGCCGTTGCACTCCAGCGAGCCGTTGATGCTGCGGATCGTCTCACCGAAGCCGTACCCGTTGACCATGGCGTTGTGCGCGGTCATGGTGCCCGGCCCGTTCTGGGTGTTCCAGTACCAGAGGCCGGTCTTCCAGGCCACCGCCGGGTCGGTCTGCACCAGGTTCGGATTGTTCAGCAGGTCGATGCCGAGCGCGTCGCCGGCGGCCTTGTAGTTGAAGTTCCAGCTCAGCTGGATCGGCCCGCGCCCGTAGTAGGCGGCCTGCCCGGCCGGGCACCCGTACGGCTGCGAGGTGTCGCAGTAGTGCGGGTAGTTGGCGGTGTTCTGCTCGACCACGTACACCAGTCCGCCGGTCTCGTGGCTGACGTTGGCGAGGAACGCGGCGGCCTCCTGCCGGCGCACGGTGTCGCTGCCGGTGGCCGCGAAGCCGGGGTAGGCGCCGAGCGCGTCGAGCAGGCCCTGGTAGGTGTAGAAGGAGTTCCGGCCCGGGAACATCTGGTCGAACTGGGCCTGGCTGACCGGGAATCCGCCCGGGTTGGGCGGCTGGGTCGAGCCGCAGCCGTACGGCTCCCAGTACCAGGTGCTGATGACCGGGTCGTAGCCCGGGTTGTCGTGGGTGGCGCGGTAGTAGCCGCCGTTGGTGTACCGGACGATGTCGCCGGCGACGTAGGCGCGGCCGGCGACCCAGGCGGGGTAGTTGCAGGTGCCGGACGTCGGGGTCGGCGTCGGGTCGGTGGACCCGCCGCAGGAGCCCTGGTCGGCCCAGACCCCGGTGCCGCCGGTGCTCGGGGGCTCGTTCTGGGTCCACCACTTGGCGTTCCAGTTGTGCCCGTTGTACGAGACGGCCGCGCCGCCGGTGTAGGCGGTGGCCGCGCTCCACGGTGTGCCGCAGGCGGCGGCGCTGGCGGAGGCGGGGAGGAGCACCGCGACCGCCAGCGCCGTGACCACGGCGGAGAGCAGCGCGAGCAGGCGTTTCATTGACACGTCATCACCCCTTGTGCGGTGGGGGCCGCACGTCGTCGTGACAGGGACTTGAGCGGGGCAGGGGAGCCGGGCCTCGTGCGGGGGTGCGCCAGGGGAGGCGGCCGACCGGGGTGTGGGCCGGTGCGGGGCCGTGAAGGCGACTCAAGCGGAGTGTTCTATACCTGTCAAGAGAGTGGGTGAAACCGGCTCACAAATGCGGTGCGCACGCCCCCCGGAGCCCCCACGAGCCCTCTCGGCCTCCGAGCGCCCCACTCGGCCCCCAAGCGTCCCCTCAGTCCCCGAGCCGTCCCCTCAGCCCCCGAGCCGCCCCTTCAGCCCCCGAGCGCCGCCCGCAGCCGGGCCGCGACCTCCGCCGCCCCCGCCTCGTCCGGGTACTTCCCCCGCGGCCAGAAGAAGCCGCGCAGCCCGTCCTTCGGATTGCGCGGCACCACGTGGACGTGCAGGTGCGGCACCGACTGGCTGATCCGGTTGTTCGCCGCCACGAAGCTGCCCGCCGCGCCCAATCCGCGCTCCACCGCGGCGGCCACCCGCTGCACCTGGAGAAAGAACGGCCCCACCTCGGCGGCCGGCAGGTCCGCCAGGGTGCGGCGGTGGGCGCGCGGGACGACCAGCACGTGGCCGGGGAACAGCGGCCGCCGGTCCAGGAAGGCCACCGCCGCCTCGTCGTCCAGCACCCGGTGCGCGGGCTCCTCGCCCGCCACCACCGCACAGAAGACGCAGTCCATCCGTCCATTCAAACCACCGGCGGCCGCCCCGGCACCTCCGCGATCGCGCGGTTGCGGGGCGTCACCCGTCCGGCGGCCGAGCAGGTGCGGCCGCCCGGTCGGGGGGCGCACGGTGCTGGAGGGGGTCGACCAGAGGCGCGCCGCGCGCCGTACGAGGAGGTGGCCCGATGGCGGGCAAGTTCGAGGTCTACGAGGACGCCGGCGGCAAGTACCGGTTCCGGCTCAAGGCGGGCAACGGCGAGATCGTCGCCACCGGCCAGGGCTACTCCAGCAAGGAGGCCGCCCACAAGGGCGTCGAGGCCGTCCAGCGGGCGGCCAGCGACGCGCCGGTGGTGGACGTACCCAAGGCCGCCTGAGCACGCCGAGCACCGGGCGCCGAGCACCGGGCGCGCCGCGCCCGCCCGCACCGTTCGTCACTCGTAGCGGTAGAGCAGCGCCTCCCGCTCGGTCTGCTCGATCATCTCGACGGTCAGCGACTCGTCCCGCAGGTGCGAGAGGGTGATCTCGGCCGAGGTCGGCTGCGCGTCCTTGGCCGGCCAGTTCTCCGGCTTCCACGCCGAGCCGCGCAGGAAGGCCTTCGGGCAGTGCGCGTACACCTCCTCGACGGCCACCACGATCGCGCTGCGCGGGGGCTTGCCGACGGCGGTCAGCTGTCGCAGCAGCTCCGGGTCGGTGGAGATGCAGGCCCGCCCGTTGACCCGCAGCGTGGTGTCCCGGCCCGGGACGACGAAGAGCAGCCCGACCCGGCCGTTCTCCAGGATGTTGTGCAGGGTGTCCAGCCGCTTGTTGCCGGTGGCGTCCGGGATGGCCAGGGTGTGCTCGTCGAGGACGGAGACCACCCCGGCCGGCCCGCCGCGCGGGGAGACGTCGCAGCGCCCGGCGGCGTCCGAGCTCGCCACGAACACCAGCGAGGAGCAGGCGATCAGCCGCCGCGCGACCTCGTGCAGGTGGTCGACCTGCTTGCGGCGCGCGTGCTCGCCGGGCTGCTCGTAGATCTCGCGCAGCTGCGCCTGGTCGGTCAGCGCCCCTGTGCTGAGGGCGGCGAACAGGCTGCCCGGCATGTCCGGAGCGGTGGTTGACGCAATGACAGATTCCGGTGTGCTGGTCATACCGGAAATCTAGCCGAGCCCCTTCCCGGAGCGCCCGGCCGCCGGGCGGTGCACCCCTCGGTAAAGCTTCCCCGCCACCCCTCCCCACCAGCGGTTTTACGCTGATAATGGGGCCAGGCGCTCCGCTCGGAGGTGGTGGTCGTGATCGTGAGGATCTGGGCCGGGCAGGTCCTGGCCGGTCGCATCGAGGAATTCTGTGTGCTGCTGACAACCCAGGTGATCCCGCAGCTCGGGCGGACCGACGGTTGCCTGGGCGGCGAACTGCTGCGCTCGGTGACTGAGGACGGACACCGGGTGCTCGTGGTGAGCCGCTGGCGCGACGAGGCGGCTCTGCGCGGGTACGCGGGGCCGATGTGGCGGATCCGGCCGGTCTGGTCGGAGGGCGAGCTGTGCTACCTCGCGCACCCGCCGGTGGTCACCCACTTCACGTCGATCGCCGCACCCGCCACGCTCTGACCGCACCCGCCGCGCTCCGGCCGCACCCACTACCCTCCGTACGTGCCTGCCACCCTCCGTAGGTGACCGCCACGTTGTGGGCGTCACCTACCACCCGGCCGCACATTCCCCGCATCCGCGTGAAACAGGCCACAGCGGAAGGCTCTCCCTGGCCTTGCGCGCGTCGTGGCAGAATGACCCCAACAGCAGTGACGTTCAGCGCACTCCGGGGTCGGTGAAAATCCGAACCGGCGGTTACAGTCCGCGACCCGTCCGCAGCCAGCGGCCGGTTGACCAGGTGAAATTCCTGGACCGACGGTTAAAGTCCGGATGGGAGGCGTGCGCGGGCGGACGAAGAGCAGTATCCGTGGTCCCCCGGTGGACCGCGGCCAGGTGAACGGCGGGAGAGGTGTCTCCCGGGCCGGGCGAGCGATCTCCCGGCGGCCTCGGCATCCCGGCGACGGGTCGTGCCGTCGGCTCGCGCGCCGTTGCCCGTCCGTGTCATCTCCCATGTCGCCCCGGAGTCCGCGCCCCCAAGCGCGAGGAGAACCCGGGTGTTCACCGGCATCATCGAAGAGCTCGGCGAGGTCGTGTCGATCGAGGAGATCGGCGACTCCTCGCGAATCCGCCTGCGCGGCCCGGTGGTCTGTACGGGTGCGCGGCACGGCGACTCCATCGCGGTCAACGGCGTCTGCCTGACCGTCGTCGACAGCCCGGACCAACTGGCGGCCGATACGGGCGAGTTCAGCGCCGACGTGATGGCCGAGACGCTGCACCGCTCCAGCCTCGGCGAGTTGAAGCCCGGCTCCCGGGTCAACCTGGAGCGCGCCATGGCGCTCGGCGACCGGCTCGGCGGCCACCTCGTCCAGGGCCATGTCGACGCCACCGGCACGCTGTTGGGCCGCGAGCCCGGCGAGCGCGACGCGGCCGGCGACCTGCGCTGGGAGGTGCTGCGCTTCTCGCTGCCCGGCACCATCTCCCGCTACCTGGTGGAGAAGGGCTCGATCACGGTCGACGGCGTCAGCCTCACCGTGGTGGAAGCCGCCCGGGACAGCTTCACCGTCAGCCTCATCCCCACGACCCTCGCGCTGACCTCGCTCGGCGCCAAGGCCGTCGGCGAGAGCGTCAACCTCGAAGTGGACGTGCTCGCCAAGTACGTCGAGCGACTGCTCGACTCCCGCACCCTTCCCCCGACGATCGCCGGAGAGTCCAAGTGAACTGGCTCAGCGGAGAAGCGTTCACCGTCTTCGGCGAGCACGTGAAGTGGGCCGACATGTTCGGCAACCTGCTCGGCCTGGCCGGGCTGGCCTTCGGCTGGCGCCGCTCGGTGTGGAGCTGGCCGCTCCAACTCCTGTCCGGCGCCGTGCTGATCGCCGCCTACCTCGGGGGCCACGTCCCCGGCCTGATCGGCAAGCAGCTGATCGTGCTCGTCGCCGCCGCCTGGGGCTGGGCCCAGTGGCGGCGGGGCCGCCGGGACACCGGCACGATCGCCGTCCGGTTCGCCACCTGGCCCGAGCGGGCCGCCCTGGTGGTCGGCACCGCGGCCGGCACCGTCGCGCTGGCCTGGCTGTTCACGGCCCACCCCAGCCTGTCCTGGAGCCCCTGGTCGGACGCCTACATCTTCGTCGGCACGCTGGCCGCGATGGTCGCCCAGGCCCGTGGCTGGCTGGAGTTCTGGTTCGCCTGGATCGCCGTCGACGTGGTCGGCGTCCCGCTCGCCTTCAACAACGGCTACCCCTTCTCCGGCCTCACCTACTCGATCTACTTCGTCCTGGTGCTGCTCGGCCTGCGCTCGTGGTGGCTGAGCAGCCGTGAGCCGCGCGTCAACTCCGCCAACGTCCCGCAGGGAGCCACGGTATGACCGAGAACCACACCGCCGACCGCGACCGCGAGGTGGCACCCGAACTCGTCCTCGACCCGGTCGAGCGCGCGATCGCCGACATCGCCCTCGGCCGCGCCGTGATCGTGGTCGACGACGAGGACCGCGAGAACGAGGGCGACATCGTCTTCGCCGCCTCCGCCGCCACCCCGGAGCTGATGGCCTTCACCATCCGCTACAGCTCCGGCGTGATCTGCGCCCCGCTGACCGGCGAGGAGCTGGACCGGCTCAAGCTGCCGCCGATGACCCAGGTCAACGAGGACCGCAAGGGCACCGCGTACACCGTCTCGGTGGACGCCCGGGAGGGGGTCGACACCGGAATCTCCGCCGCCGACCGCGCCCGCACCGTCCGGCTGCTGTCCTCGCCCGGCACCGAGCCCGGCGACCTCACCCGCCCCGGGCACGTGTTCCCGCTGCGCGCGGTCGAGGGCGGCGTGCTGGTGCGCCCCGGCCACACCGAGGCCGCCGTCGACCTGGCCCGGCTCGCCGGGCTGCCGCCGGCCGGTGCGATCGCCGAGGTGGTCAACGACGACGGCACCATGGCCCGGCTGCCCGAGCTGGTCGCCTTCGCCCGCGAGCACGGCCTCGCGATCATCTCCATCGAGGACCTGATCGCCTACCGCCGCCGCACCGAGCTGCACGTCGACCGGGCCGCCGTGACCGCCCTGCCCACCGCACACGGCGAGTTCACCGCCGTCGGTTACAAGGGCACCATCGACGGCGTCGAGCACATCGCGCTGGTGGCCGGAGGCCTCGGCGCCGACGGCCGGCTGCCCGAGGGCGAGGACGTCGTGGTCCGGGTCCACTCCGAGTGCCTGACCGGCGACGTCTTCGGCTCGCTGCGCTGCGACTGCGGCCCCCAGCTGGAGGCCTCGCTGCACAAGGTCGCCGAGTCCGGCCGCGGCGTGGTGCTCTACCTGCGCGGCCACGAGGGCCGGGGGATCGGCCTGGCCCACAAGCTGCGCGCCTACGAACTCCAGGAGCAGGGGCGCGACACCGTCGACGCCAACCTCGACCTCGGCCTGCCGGCCGACGCCCGCGACTACAGCATCGCGGCGCAGATGCTGGTGGACCTCGGGGTCCGCTCGCTCATCCTGCTCACCAACAACCCGGAGAAGCTCACCGCGCTCACCGAGCACGGCCTCAAGGTCAAGGGGCGCGAAGCGGTCGAGATCGCGCCGGGTGAGCACAACCTGCGCTACCTGCGCACCAAGCGCGACCGGATGGGCCACGACCTGCCCGGCCTCGACTCCTGAACCCGCCCCGTGCCCCACGCACCGCGCCCACGCACCACGCACCACGCACCCCATGACGACGGACAGGAAGAACGAACATGAGCGGCCACGGAGCCCCCGAGCTGACCATCGACGGCGCCGCCGACCTCAAGGTCGCCGTCGTCGCCGCCCAGTGGCACGACGTTGTGATGAACGGCCTGCTGGACGGCGCCCACCGGGCGCTCAAGGAGCTGGGCGTCACCGAGCCGACGGTGCTGCGCGTCCCCGGTACCTTCGAGCTGCCGGTCGCCGCCAAGCGCCTCGCCGACCACGGCTACGACGCGGTCGTCGCCCTCGGCGTGGTGATCCGCGGCGGCACCCCGCACTTCGACTACGTCTGCCAGGCGGCCACCGCCGGCCTCACCCAGGTGAGCGTCGACACCGGCGTCCCGGTCGGCTTCGGCGTGCTGACCTGCGACAACGAGGAGCAGGCGCTCGACCGCGCGGGCCTGCCCGGCTCCGCGGAGGACAAGGGCCACGAGGCCGTCACCGCCGCCGTCGCGACCGCCGCGGTGCTGCGCGCCGCGCTCTGAGCGCACCGCCCCGACCCGGACCGTGGACGTCCAACGGACTGTCCACGGTCCGGGACCGTTTACCGCCGGTCAGCCCGCACGCCGTAAGGTGAGTCCCATCATGGCTTCGAAGACATTCGAGGAGCTCTTCGCCGAGCTCCAGCAGAAGGCCGCCACCGGCGACCCCTCGTCCTCCCGTACCGCGCAGCTCGCCCAGCAGGGCGTCCATGCGATCGGCAAGAAGGTCGTCGAGGAGGCCGCCGAAGTCTGGATGGCCGCCGAGTTCCAGACGGACGAGCAGACCGCTGAGGAGATCTCACAGCTCCTGTACCACGTTCAGGTGATGATGATCGCCCGCGGGCTGACGCTCGACGACGTCTACAAGTACCTCTAAACCCGAACCGCACGCCCCTCCCCACAGGTAAGGAACCAACCTCCCATGCTGCGCATCGCCGTCCCCAACAAGGGTTCGCTCTCGGGTCCCGCGGCGGAGATGCTCCATGAGGCCGGCTACCGCCAGCGGAAGGACCCCAAGGAGCTCGTCCTCGTCGACCCGAACAACGAGGTCGAGTTCTTCTTCCTGCGCCCGCGCGACATCGCCGTCTACGTCGGCTCCGGCCGCCTGGACGTCGGCATCACCGGCCGTGACCTGCTGCTGGACTCGCACTCCAACGCCGAGGAGGTGCTCGCGCTCGGCTTCGCCGCGTCGACCTTCCGCTTCGCCCGCCCCGAAGGCGTCGCCGTCGAGGACGTCAAGGGCCTGGAGGGCCTGCGGATCGCGACCTCCTACACCGGCCTGGTCGAGCAGCACCTCGCCGACCACGGCGTGAAGGCGACCGTCACCAAGCTGGACGGCGCGGTGGAGACCGCGGTGCAGCTGGGCGTCGCCGACGTGATCGCCGACGTGGTGGAGACCGGCACCAGCCTGCGCAACGCCGGCCTGGAGGTGTTCGGCGAGCCGATCCTGATCTCGGACGCCGTGGTGATCCGCCCCAAGGGCGCGGGCGAGGACACCCGGGTGGACCAGTTCCTGCGCCGCCTCCAGGGCGTGCTGGTGGCCCGCCGCTACGTGCTGATGGACTACGACATCCGCGCCGAGAAGGTCGGCGCCGCCGTGGCGCTCACCCCCGGCCTGGAGTCGCCGACCGTCTCCCCGCTGCACACCGAGGGCTGGGTGGCGGTGCGCTCGATGGTGCTCCGCAAGGAGGCCCAGCAGATCATGGACGACCTGTGGGCCATCGGCGCCCGGGCCATCCTGGTCACCAACATCCACGCCTGCCGCCTCTGACCGGCGCGGCGGCGACCTCGCCCGCCGTGGTGCGGGTAAGGAACGGTTGAATGGGGCGGGGACGCTGACCGGCGTCCCCGCCCTTCGTCTGGAACCGTCGTCCGGAACAGCCCTTCGTCCGGATCCGTCCGTTGCCCGGAACCGTCGTTCCCGGGAACGACCGTTCCCCCGAACCACCCCACCGGAGACCCCACGTGTCCACGCCGCCCGTCGAGTTCCCCGTCACCTGGGCGCCGCGCCGCACCCGCGCCGTGCTGCTGCCGGTCTGCGCGCTGCTGGTGGTGCTGTTCGCCGTGATGGCCGTGGTGCTCCCGGAGAACTGGCAGCTCAACGACCGGATCATGATGGCGGGCAGCGGCGTGCTGTTCGCGTGCGTGGGCCTGATGCTGGCCCGCCCCCGGGTGAGCGCCGACGCGCAGGGCGTGACGGTGGTCAACTTCGTCCGCAGCCGCCGGCTCACCTGGGCCGAGATCGTCCGGGTCAACTTCCGCCAGGGTGACCCGTGGGCCACCCTCGACCTGGCCGACGGCACCTCGCTCGCCGCGGTCGGCATCCAGTCCGGTGTCGGCAAGGACCAGGCGATCGCGCAGGCCCGTGCCCTGCGCGACCTGGTCGAGCACCACGCCAGGGCCTGAGCCCCGCACCGCCGCCGCCGGTCGGCGCCCGCCCGTTCGCACCGGCACCGCCCGCCCGCCGACACCCCTCCCGACACCCCTCCCGACACCCCGCCGGGCCCCGTCGGGCCTGCGAATCCTCGGCCCGGCGGGTCCGAACACTCTTCCTACCATCGTCCGGCTATGGTCTACGCTGGTAAAAGCAGGGCAAAACTTCCGTCCTGCCCGAAAGACGACTTGAGGAGTGACTTCCCCCCTCGATGGACGATCCGTCCGGTAGTACCTGCGCCGCCCACCTTCCTGTCAGCGGAAGGCAGGCGGCACTGTGATCACCGCCTGGCTGCTGTTGCTCGCAGCCCTCCTGCTGATCCTCGCCAACGGCCTGTTCGTGGCCGCCGAGTTCGCCTTCGTGACCGTCGAGCGCGGGGCGGTCGAACGCTCCGCCGGGGCCGGCGACGCCAAGTCCGTCCGCGTCTCCCGGGCCCTGCGGCACCTCTCGTTCGAACTCTCCGGCGCCCAGCTCGGCATCACCGTCACCTCGCTGGTGGTCGGCATGCTCGCCGAGCCTGCGCTGTCCACCCTGCTCAGCCCCGTCATGACCGGGATCGGCGTGCCCGAGTCGGCCGCCCGCGGCGTCGCCGTGGTCGTCGGCATGGTGCTCGCCACCGTGGTGCAGATGGTGATCGGCGAGCTGGTCCCGAAGAACTGGGCGATCTCCCGCCCGCTCCAGGTGGCCCGCGCGGTCGCCGCCCCGCACATGGCCTTCTCCTTCGCCTGCCGCCCGCTGATCAGCTTCCTCAACGGGGCGGCCGACCGGACGGTCCGCGCCTTCGGCGTCGAGCCGCAGGAGGAGCTGGACCACGCCCGGACCCCGGCCGAACTGGTCTCGCTGGCCCGCCACTCGGCCAAGGCCGGCGCGATAGACGAGGAGTCGGCGACCCTGTTCGTCCGCACCCTGGGCCTGGGCGAGCTGACCGCCGAGTCCGTGATGACCCCGCGGATCGACGTCGCCTCCCTCCAGAGCGACGCCACCGCCTCCGACGTGATCAACCTGACCCGGGCCACCGGCCTGTCCCGCTTCCCGGTCTACACCCACAGCCTGGACGAGGTCACCGGCATCGTGACCCTCAAGGACGCCCTCGCCGTCCCGGCCGCCCGGCGCGGCCTGGTCCGGGTGGGCGAGCTCACCTCGCCGCCGCTGCTGGTGCCCGAGACCCTGCCCGCCGAGCGGCTGCTCGACCAGCTGCGCCGCCTCCAGCCGATGGCCATCGTGGTCGACGAGTACGGCGGCACCGCCGGCGTCGTCACCGTCGAGGACATCGTCGAGGAGATCGTCGGCGAGGTGCAGGACGAGCACGACCCCGCCGACCGCCCCGAGCTGCTCCCGCTGCCCCCGGTGAACGGCCTGCCGGCCTGGGAGGCCGAGGGCCGCGCCCGGATCGACCAGCTGGAGGCGATCGGCCTGATCGCCCCGGACGGCCCGTACGAGACGCTGGCCGGCCTGGTCGCCGACCTGCTCGGCAAGCTGCCCGAGGTCGGCGAGCAGGCGGAGCTGCCGGGCTGGCGCTTCACCGTGACGGGTGTCGACCGGCACCGCACCAGCCAGGTCCGGGTCGAGCGCACCAGCGCGCCGGCCTCCTTCGGAGACGACCAGGAGAATGCCCGATGACCGCGCTCCAACTGGCCGTCGCCGTCCTGCTCCTGCTCGGGAACGCCTTCTTCGTCGGCGCCGAGTTCGCCGTCGTCTCGGTGCGCCGCAGCCAGATCGAGCCGCTCGCCGAGGCCGGCCACAAGCGTGCCCGCACCGTGCTGCACGCGCTGTCCAACGTGTCCGCGATGCTGGCCGCCGCCCAGCTCGGCATCACCGTCTGCTCGCTGGGCCTCGGCGCCCTGGCCGAGCCGACCATCGCCAGTCTGCTGGAGGGCCCGTTCCACGCGATCGGCGTCCCGTCCGGTCTGATGCACCCGCTCTCGTACGGCATCTCGCTGGCCGTCGTGGTCTTCCTGCACATGGTGATCGGCGAGATGGTGCCCAAGAACATGGCCATGGCGGGCCCGGAGAAGGCCGCGCTCTGGCTCGGCCCGCCGCTGGACCGGCTGGCCCGCTGGCTGGCCCCGGTGATCAGCCTGCTGAACGCCATCGCCAACGGTGTGCTGCGGCTGTTCCGGGTCGAGTCCAAGGACGAGGTCGAGTCGGTGTTCACCACCGAGCAGCTGATGTACCTGCTGGTCGACTCCCGGGACGCCGGCCTGCTCGACGAGGGCCGCCAGGAGCGTCTGGAGGACGCCCTGGAGCTGGGCCACCGCCCGGTCACCGAGGTGCTGCTCAAGCCCGAGCAGCTCGTCACCGTGGACACCAAGGTGACCGCCGCGGAGGTCGAGGAGCTCGCCCTGCGCACCGGCTTCTCGCGCTTCCCGGTCACCGACGGCGACCCGGCCGGCCACGGCTACCTGGGCTACCTGCACCTCAAGGACATCCTCGACGTGGAGGACCCGTCCGCGCCCGTCCCGGCCCGGCTGTGGCGTCCGATCACGGTGCTGCGCGGCAGCCTCCCGCTGGACGACGCGCTCGGCGCGATGCGCCGGGCGACCTGCCACCTGGCCGCCGTGCTGGACCAGGACGGCCGCACGCTCGGTGTGGTCATGCTGGAGGACGTGCTGGAGGAACTGGTCGGCGAGATGCACGACCCGGACCACCGCTCCGCCGCCTGAGGTTCCCCCTTTCGCTGACGGCGTGTCCGCTGCGGGCGATTCTGCTCTCAGCGTGCAGCCGTTCCCATGCCGACCACCCTGGGCGCAGGGTGGTCGGCATGAGGCTTCTCCTGCTGGGTGGAACGAATTTCGTCGGACGGGTCGTCGCCGAGGAGGCGCTGGCCAGGGGATGGGAGGTGACGGCCCTCAACCGCGGTACGCAGCCCGCGCCCGCGGGCGTGACCGCACTGCTGGGCGACCGCACCGCCGAGGGCGGGCTGGCGGCGCTGGCCGCGGGGGAGTGGGACGCGGTGGTGGACACCTGGTCCGGAGCCCCGACGGCGGTGCGCGACAGCGCCCGGCTGCTGGCCGGCCGGGTCGGCCACTACGGGTACGTCTCCAGCCGGTCGGTGTACGACTACCCGCTGGCGCGCGGGGCGGACGAGTCGGCGAAGGTGGTCGGGTCGTCCCCGGACGCCGAGGGCGAGGTGCCCTACGCCGAGGCCAAGCGCGGGGCCGAACTGGCCCTGGAGGCGGAGTTCGGCGGGCGCGCCCTGCTCGCCCGGGCCGGGCTGATCCTCGGCCCGCACGAGAACATCGGCCGGCTGCCCTGGTGGCTGAACCGGATCGCCCGGGGCGGCCCGGTGCTCGCCCCCGGTCCGTACGACCTGCCGCTGCAGTACATCGACGTCCGCGACCTCGCGGGCTGGCTGCTGGACGCGGCGGCGGCCCGGTTCGGCGGCGCGTGCAACGTGGTCAGCCCGGCGGGCCACACCACGATGGGCGAGCTGCTGGAGGCCTGCGTGCGGGTCACCGGCTCGGACGCGGACCTGCGCTGGACCGACCCCGAGCGCATCCTGGCGGCCGGCGTCGAGCCCTGGACGGAGCTGCCGATCTGGCTGGCGCCCGGCGAGCTGAACGACTTCCTGCACGGCGCGTCCGTGGACCGGGCGGTCGCCGCCGGGCTGCGCTGCCGGCCGGTGGGCGAGACGGTCGAGGACACCTGGGCCTGGCTGCGGTCGATCGGCGGCGTCGCCCCGCAGCGCGCCGACCGGCCGAAGGTCGGCCTCGACCCCGAGCGCGAGGCCGAGCTGCTCCGGGGCTGACCCGGCGCGATCCCGGGGAGCTGGTCTCAGCCGCGGCCGTCGATCAGCTCCCCGTAGGCCTGGACGAGGTCGGGCAGGCGCAGCGTCGCCAGGTCCTCGCGGCCCGGCGGCTCGCGCAGCAGCGAGAGCCGCAGGTCCCGGTAGGCGCAGGACTTCTCGTACAGGGTGCGGATGAACCGGCCGTTCCCGAGTTCGTCGATCCAGCCCTCGCGGACCACGTGGGTGCAGATGCTGGCCAGTTCCTCGGCCGCGTCCTCGTCCCAGCCGTCGCCGTCCCGGCCGGCCAGCGCGGCGCCGATCGCGGTCAGCTCGTTCGGGCGGTAGCTGGGGAAGTCGACCCGGGTGGTGAAGCGGGAGTTGAGGCCGGGGTTGGTGGCGAGCAGCCGGTTCATGCCCTCGGGGTAGCCGGCCAGGATCACCACCAGGCGGTCGCGGTTGTCCTCGGCGCGTTTCAGCAGCACCTGGAGGGCCTCGTCGCCGTAGGCGTCGCCCTTGGTGTAGCCGGAGTTGGAGAGGCTGTACGCCTCGTCGATGAACAGCACGCCGTCCAGTGCCGAGTCGATCAGCTCGTTCGCCTTGACCGCGGTCTGGCCGAGGAACTCGCCGACCAGGTCGGCCCGTTGGGCCTCCACGAGGTGGTCGCCGGAGAGTAGTCCGAGGGCGTGGAAGACCCGGCCGAGGATCCGGGCGACGGTGGTCTTGCCGGTGCCGGAGGGGCCGGAGAAGACGAAGTGGCGCTTGGGGGGCTGGACCGGCAGGCCCTGCGCGGCCCGGAGTCTGGACATCCGCAGCTGCGCCGACAGCGCCCGCACCTGGCGCTTGACCGGTTCCAGGCCCACCATCAGCGAGAGTTCCGCCAGCGCCGCGTCCAACTCGCGCTCGTCGTCGACCGGTTGGGCGGCGGGCAGCGGCGCGGTGCGGGGCTGGGCCTCGGCGCGGACCGGCGCCGGCAGCGGGGCGGCGGAGCCGCCCGGCGAACCCGACCGCTCGCCGGCCGCCTGCGGGGCCGGGCCGGCCGTGGAGCCGTCGCCCGGGCCGGGCCCCGTGAGGAACCCGACCCCCTCGACGAATCCGACCCCGCCGGTGTACCCGGCGCCCTCGGTGAACCCGGCGCTCTCGGTGAACCCGGGGGCCGCGTCGCCGAAGCCCCCCGCCGTGGCGTACCCGGCCCCGTCCTGGAAGTCCGTCCCGTCCGCCTCGTCCGTCTCATCCGGCTCGGTGTCCTCGTACCCGGCCGCCCGCCCGCCCGCCGGCAGGCCGCCGTCCAGCAGGGCGTCCGGCAGGTCGTCCGCCAGCCCGTCCTCCGCCGCGATCGCGGCCAGCCGCGCGGCGGTGTCCATGAACACCGGATCGGCCCGGTGCACCGCCCGGTAGAGCGGCAGCGCGGCCGCACTGCGCCCGGCCCCCTCGTACGCCCGGGCCAGCCAGTACCGCAGTTCCTTGCGCTGGGGCTGCTCGGAGCGGCAGCGGGCCAGCGAGGCGGCCAGCGGCGCCTGCGCCTGGGCGCACATGTCCAGTCGGACCCGCGCCATGCCGGCGAACAGCCCGGCCTCGATGCCGAGCAGCGGGTCGTCCAGCAGCCGGTCGGTGTCCCGGATCAGCTGCTCCCAGTCCTTGAGCAGATAGGACCGGCAGGCGTACAGGAACTGGGCGGACGGGTCCTCGCTGGGCGCCGGGCACTGTTCCAGCGCCCGGTCCAGCTCGGCCAGGTGGCGGCCGTCCAGCCAGTGCGAGGCGTGCGCCAGCGCCAGGTCGCGGGCGTCCTCCAGGACGGGCTGCACCCACCAGCCCAGCCAGTACCAGGAACTGAGCGGGCGGCGGTGGCGCCGCCGCTGCTCGCCGAACCGCTTCTGGTTGCGGTACATGGCCAGCAGCGCCGCCGAGGTGTCGCTGCGCAGCGCGTGCAGGCCGAGCCAGGCGTCGGCCATGCCCGGGTCCAGCCGGACGGCCGCGCGGAACTCCTCCTCGGCACGGGCGTACGCGCCCGCCGTGTACGCGTCCATGGCACGCAGCCACGCGCGTTCGGCGAGCCGGTCCGGGCCGCCCGCGTTGCTGTCCGAACTGTCCACCGTTGTCACTCACGCCCCCCGCGGCTTGGCCCGGGGCTCGGTGGCAGGTCGCCTGCGTGCAGCCGGGCCGGTGGTCGAAAGCCCCCGGGCGCATCTGCGCCTGCGAGGAATCGTACCGGCGTGGCGCTGATCCGGAAGGGCGCCCACGGAGTCAAATGCGATCGTGTGAGCGGTCGTTGAGCGGGTGGGGGCCTGGACCGGCGGCGGGGGAGCGCGATTCGGAAAGGACCGGACGGCGCCCCCGGCTCACGGGGGAACAAGCCGGGGACGCCGGGTCCGAGGCGGCCGGAACATCCCGTTCCGGCGGCTGAGGAGAACCTAAATCCTGGTGACAGTGCAGGTCAAGGGCTTGTTGAAGGTTCACCCACGGTGCCCGGTGTGATTCGTCCGGTCACCCCGTCGACCCGCGTCCCGGCGAACGGACGGCTCGGATCCGCGGCGAAATGCGCCGATTCGGCCCGCGCCCAGCCGGCCCAGAACTCGGCCAGATCCGGCCCGTCCCGCTGCTCGCCGCGCCGCCGGGCCGAGGCGGCGTCCAACTCCAGCCAGATCACCCGGGCCAGCCACGGCCGTACCGCCCGCCGCCCGGCGCCGACACCCTCCACCAGCACCACCGGGGCGACCGGCACCGCGGTGGTGCCCGCGAAGCGGCGCAGCGTCCAGTCGTACACCCGGTACGCACCGTCCCGGCCGGCCGCCAGCGGCTCCAGCACCTGTTCGCGCAGCCGCCCGGTCCAGCCGAAGGGCTCGGCGTGGGTGGCCAGGTCGTCGAGGTGGACCACCGGCGCCCCGCCGAGCGCCGCCGCCAGCCGCCCGGCGAAGGTCGTCTTGCCCGAGCCCGCGTGCCCGTCCACCGCGACCAGCCGCACCGGCCCACAGGAGGGCGGCAGCGCGCGCAGCTCCGCCGCGAGCGAGGCCACCGCGTCGCCGGGAACGGGCGAAAGGGCGGGGGCGAGGGGTCGGGAAGCAGCCACAACGGCAACCCTACGGTGCCGTAGCCCACCAGTCCGTCCAGTTACTCCTGGGTGATCGTGACGGCGGCGCGGGTTTCCGGCATACTCGCATCGCCATGCCTGTGAACGGCCGTTCACCGTAATCCGGTGCCGGTCGGGCCGACCTGCCACACCCGCGCCGGACCAGCCACACCACGCTCCGGTGCCCGATCGAGGAGGCGACCGCCGCCATGACCCCGTCCCCAGTGAAAGCCGTGGAGCGCCAGCTGCCCAGCGAGGAGGCCCACGAGCTGCTGAGCCTCACCCGGGACCTGGTCCAGCGCGAGCTGCAGCCCCGCGCGGCCGAGGACGAGGCCGCCGGCCGCTTCCCGCGAGAGGTCTTCCGCACCCTCGGCGAGGCCGGCCTGCTCTCCCTCCCCTACGACGAGAAGTACGGCGGCGGCGGGCAGCCCTACGAGGTGTACCTGCAGGTGCTGGAGGAGCTGGCGGCCGGCTGGCTGGCCGTCGGCCTCGGGGTGAGCGTGCACACCCTCTCCTGCCACGCGCTGGCCGGCTTCGGCACCGAGGAGCAGCGCGGCCGGTGGCTGCCCGGAATGCTCTCCGGCGAGCAGCTCGGCGCCTACTGCCTCTCCGAACCGCAGTCCGGCTCGGACGCGGCCGCGCTGCGCACCCGCGCCGACCTCGACGGCGACGCGTACGTGGTCAACGGCACCAAGGCGTGGATCACCCACGGCGGCCGGGCGGACTTCTACAGCGCCCTGGTGCGCACCGGCGACGAGGGTTCCAAGGGCATCAGCTGCCTGCTCGTCCCGGGCGACGTACAGGGCCTGTCGGCCGCCCCGCCGGAGCACAAGATGGGCATGCGCTCCTCGCCGACCGCGCAGCTGCACTTCGACGGCGCCCGGGTCGCCCGTGACCGGCTGATCGGCGAGGAGGGCCAGGGCTTCCAGATCGCGCTCGCCGCACTGGACTCCGGCCGCCTCGGCATCGCGGCCTGCGCGGTCGGCGTCGCCCAGGCCGCGCTCGACCTCGCGGTCGACTACGCGCGCACCCGCCGCCAGTTCGGCCGCCCGATCGCCGAGTTCCAGGGTCTATCCTTCATGCTCGCCGACATGGCCACCCAGATCGAGGCCGGGCGGGCGCTCTACCTGTCCGCCGCCCGGCTGCGGGACGCGGGCCTGCCGTTCTCCAAGGAGGCGGCGATGGCCAAGCTGTTCTGCACCGACGCCGTGATGCGGGTGACCACCGACGCGGTCCAGGTGCTCGGCGGCTACGGCTACACGCAGGACTTCCCGGCCGAGCGCTACATGCGCGAGGCGAAGGTGCTGCAGATCGTCGAGGGCACCAACCAGATCCAGCGCCTGGTGATCGGTCGCCACCTCACCAAGGGCTGATCCCCCCACAAACGGCCTCCGGCCGTCACTCCAGGGTGCGGAGTGACGGCCGGAGGCGTCTTCGTCTCTGCGTCAGCCCGCCTGCGCGGGCTGGCGGGTCAGCGCCGGACCAGGCGGCGGCGCTGCTCGGGGATGGCCGAGATGACGGGGACGGCCGGGGCGACGACGGCGGTCCGCGTCGGCCGGTGCGCCACCGCGTGCGAGAACGGCTGTGTGCGCCAGTCGAGTTCGGTGGGGAGCCTGAACAGCGCGTCGAGTCCGGCGGGCTGGTCGTCCTCCGGGGTCTCCACCTCGGCGAGGTCGTCGGTCGGCGTGCCCGAACCCGGGCACAGCGCGGGGGCGAAGGGGTTCCAGGCGGTCGGCAGCAGCGCGTGCTGCGGCAGCCGCTCCTCGTCGGCCACCAGGGCGATCGGGCGGCGGCACTCGGGGCAGTGCACCCGGAAGATGTCCCAGGTCTCGGCCTCGCCCGGGTCGATGCCCGGGACGTGGCCGTGATCGACCGCGAGGTCGTCGCGGCCGGTCGTATCGTCGGTGTCGTCGGCGCCCAGGGCACGCTGGTCAGTCGGCATGAGGATCCCCCTCGGATCGGGCCCGGCGTGGTCGCCCGGGGCCACAACCAGCACTTCCCTCCGATTCGGGCTCATAACCCTGCGGTCCGGTGCACCGTGATGCACCGGGTGTGTCCTTGGCCACATCCACTGCCACATTCGCCTGGCATTTGCCCGCGTGACACCTGCGGGCACCCGATGTGACACCGCGTGCGCCCCCCGTGCCCCCGACCGGGTAGGTTTGCGCACTGTGGAGGATCTCGACCAACGCATCGTCCAGCTGCTCCTAGAGGACGGCCGGATGAGCTACACGGACCTGGGCAAGGCCACCGGCCTGTCCACCTCGGCGGTGCACCAGCGGGTGCGCCGCCTCGAACAGCGCGGGGTGATCCGCGGCTACACCGCGATCATCGACCCCGACGCCGTCGACCTGGCGCTGACCGCGTTCATCTCGGTCAAGCCCTTCGACCCCAGCGCCCCGGACGACACCCCCGAACGGCTGGCCGGCCTGCCCGAGATCGAGGCCTGCCACAGCGTCGCCGGCGACGAGAACTACATCCTCAAGGTGCGCGTCGGCGCCCCCGGCGACCTGGAGGACCTGCTCGCCCGCATCCGCAGCGCCGCCGGCGTCTCCACCCGCACCACCGTCGTCCTCTCCACCCCCTACGAAGCGCGACCCCCGAAGCTCTGAGGACGAACCCCGCAGGTGCAGACTTAGCGGCATGACCGAACGCACCCCACGGACCGTCCTGCTGCGCGGCGGCGCCGTCTACAGCCCCGCCGACCCCTTCGCCACCGCGATGCTCGTCGAGGGCGAGCACATCGCCTGGGTCGGCAGCGACGGCGCCGCCGAGGCGTACGCCGCCGCAGCCGACGAGATCGTCGAGCTGGACGGCGCCCTGGTCACCCCCGCCTTCGTCGACGCCCACGTGCACGCCACCGCCACCGGCCTGGCGCTCACCGGCCTCGACCTCACCGGCAGCCCCTCGCTGGCCGCCGCCCTCGCCGCCGTCACCGCCTTCGTCGACGCCAGCCCCGAGCCCGGCGGGGTGCTCATCGGCCACGGCTGGGACGAGACCGGCTGGCCCGAGGGCCGCCCGCCCACGCTCGCCGAACTCGACGCCGCCGCCCGCGGCGCCGCGCTCTACCTCTCCCGCACCGACGTGCACTCCGCGCTCGCCACCACCGCGCTGCGCAGCCTCGCCCCCGGCCTGGCCGAGCGCCCCGGCCACACCGCCGACGGCCCGCTCACCAAGGACGCCCACCACGCCGTCCGGCGGACCGCGCTCGCCCACCTCACCCCAGAGCAGCGCGGCCGCGCCCAGCGCGCCACCCTCGCCCGCGCCGCCGAACTCGGCATCGGCGCGCTGCACGAGTGCGCCGGCCCGGAGATCTCCTCCGAGGCCGACCTGGCCGCCCTGCTGGCCCTCGCCGCCGAGGGTGAAGGCCCCGAAGTCTTCGGCTACTGGGGCGAGTTGGGCGGCGCCGAGACGGCCCGCCGACTCGGCGCGGTGGGCGCCGGCGGCGACCTCTTCGCGGACGGCGCGCTGGGCTCGCACACCGCCTGCCTGCACACCCCCTACGCCGACGCCGAGCACACCGGCACCGCCTACCTGACCGCCGAGCAGGTCGCCGACCACGTCGCCGCCTGCACCGAGGCCGGGCTCCAGGCCGGCTTCCACGCCATCGGAGACGCGGCCGTGGCCGCCGTCCTGGACGGCGTCCGGGCGGCCGGGGAGCGGGTCGGCGCCGGGCGGGTCCGGGCGCTGCGCCACCGCGTCGAGCACGCCGAGGCGCTGGACGACAAGTCCGTCGCCGCCTTCGCCGAGCTCGGCCTCACCGCCTCCGTCCAGCCTGCCTTCGACGCCGCCTGGGGCGGCCCGGACGGCATGTACGTCCAGCGCCTCGGCGCCGAGCGGGCCGCCAGGCTCAACCCCTTCGCCGCCCTGCTGCGGGCCGGCGTGCCGCTGGCCTTCGGCTCGGACGCCCCGGTCACCCCGCTCGACCCCTGGGGCACCGTCCGCGCGGCCGCCTTCCACCAGACCCTGGACCACCGGATCTCCGTCCGCGCGGCCTTCACCGCGCACACCCGCGGCGGCTGGCGCGCGATCGGCCGCGACCAGGACGGCGTGCTCGTGCCCGGCGCCGTCGCCAGCTACGCGATCTGGGCCGCCGACGAACTGGTCGTCCAGGCCCCCGACTCCCGGGTGGCGGGCTGGTCCACCGACCCGCGCTCCGGCACCCCGGGCCTGCCCGACCTCACCCCCGGCCACCCGCTGCCGGCCTGCCTGCGCACCGTCGTCCGCGGCCGCACCGTCCACCTGGCCGCCGAGTAGAGCCGAGCAGGCCCGCATCAACCCAGCTGAAGCGGCGGCCCGGCGGCCGTGGGTCGACCCCAGGACGACCGCCCCGTCGGCTTCACCGACCCCCGCGAGCTGCTCGCCCCGGACTTCCACCCGGAACCCCTGGGCGAGCAGCACAGCGCCTCCGACGGGGCATGTGCGGCAAGCCCACCGGGGCCGTGAGCCGCTGACCCTGCTACCACCCTGACCTCACGCTTCCCTGACCGTCCGGGGTACCTTCTTCGGACAGCGTCCGAACAGCAAGATCCAGGAAGATGGTGCGCCGGTGGCCATGCCCGTCACCCAGGAGCGGCCCGGGGCCGCACCCGAACCGGCGGAGTCGGCGCCCAGGCCCGGCCGGGCCGCCCGCGCCGTCGCCAAGGTCCGGGCGGGCCTTCCCCGCACCGGCCTCGCGGCCCTGGCGGGTCTGCTGCTCGCACTCGCCTTCCCGCCCTTCGACCTGTGGCCGCTGTCGCTGCTCGGCGTCGCCGCGCTGTCCCTGCTCACCCGTGGCCGCACCGTCCGCCAGGCGGCCTGGACGGGCTTCGCCTTCGGCCTGCCGTTCTTCCTGCTGCTGCTCAGCTGGCTGCGGGTGGTCGGCTGGGACGCGACGGTCGGCCTGTCGGTCGTGGAGGCGCTGTTCCTGGCCGTCCTCGGCGGCGGCCTGGCCCTCACCTCCCGGCTGCCGGCCTGGCCGCTCTGGGCGGCCTGCCTGTGGATCACCCAGGAGTGGGCGCGCGACCGGCTGCCGTTCGGCGGCTTCCCGTGGGGGCGGCTGGCCTTCGCCAACACCGCGACCCCGTTCACGCCGCTGGCCGCGCTCGGCGGCGCACCGCTGGTGACCTTCGCGGTCGCCCTCTCGGGCGCCCTGCTCGCCGGCGCCGCGCTGCGCCTGCGCGGGCCGCGTAAGACGCCCCGGGCCGCCGCGCTGGCGGGGCTGGGCGCGGTGGCCGCGCTGCTGGCCGGGTACCTGGTGCCGGTGCCGACCGCGCCGGCCGACACCGTCAAGGTCGCCATCGTCCAGGGCAACGTGCCCAACCCGGGCATGGACTTCCTGGGCCGCCCGATGATGGTCCTCAACAACCACGCGGTGGCGACCGAGCGGCTGGCCGCGGACATCGCCGCCGGCAAGGTCGAGCGCCCCGACATCGTGATCTGGCCGGAGAACTCCTCCGACCTGGACCCGTTCAGCGACCCGCTCGCCTACCAGCGCATCGACCAGGCCGTGAAGACGGTCGGCGTGCCCACCTTGGTCGGCACCCTGGTGGACGGCCCGGACGCGCAGCACGTCCAGAACGAGGGCATCGTCTGGGACCCGAAGACCGGCCCCGGCGCCTCCTACACCAAGCAGCACCCCGTCCCGTTCGGCGAGTACGTGCCGTTCCGCGCCCAGCTGATGAAGGTGATCACCCGCCTCCAGCGGGTCGCCCGGGACTTCTACCCCGGCGACCACAACGGCGTCATGCAGCTCGGCCCGGCCCGGATCGGCGACGTGATCTGCTTCGAGGTCGCCTACGACGAGATCGTCCGCGACACCGTGGACAGCGGCGCCCGCGTCCTGGTGGTCCAGACCAACAACGCGACCTATGCCAAGACGGGCCAGCCCGAGCAGCAGCTCGCGATGAGCCGGCTGCGTGCGGTCGAGCACGGCCGGGCCGTGCTGATCGCCGCCACCAGCGGCATCAGCGCGGTGATCGCCCCGGACGGCACGGTCCAGCAGCGCACCGAGGAGCTGACCGCGGCCGAGCTGTCGGCGGTCGTCCCGCTGCGCGACGGCACCACGGTCGCCGACCGGGTCGGCGCCGCGCCGGAGTGGACGCTGGCCCTCGCAGGCCTGCTGGCCTGCGGCGCGGGCGTGCTGGTCGGCCGCCGACGGAAGGCCGGCGCCGGAACACCGGCCGCCGGGGAATCGTTGGACCAGGTGGTGCCGTAGCCGGCCCGGACCTCCCGTGCGGCGCGCAGAGCACTGCTTGGAGTGGATTCGTACCGTGACCCAGCAAGCTACCCCCGCCCGTCCGGCCCCGCGCGGCAAGCTCCGCCGGGTGCTGCCGCTGCTGATCACCGCCTGGCTGGTGCTGGAGATCTGGCTGCTGGTCCAAGTGGGCTCGTGGCTGGGTGGATTCGTCGTCGTGCTGCTGCTCATCGCGGGCGCGCTGATCGGCGGTTCGCTGATCAAGCGGGCCGGGCTGAAGGCGCTGTCCGCGGCGATCGAGCAGAGCAAGGACCCGAAGTCCGAGCAGCCCCAGACCGGCACCAGTCTGACGGTGCTGGCGGGCCTGCTGCTGATCGTCCCGGGCTTCCTGTCGGACCTGGTGGCGCTCACCCTGCTGTTCCCGCCCACCCGGGCGCTCTGGCGGGCCGGTGGCCGCCGGGTGGCCGACAAGGCGCTGCGCAGCACCGTCGCCGCCGGGGCGGACCCGTTCGCGGACGCGATGCGGCTGCAGGAGCAGCTGCGCATCCACCGCCCGGACGGCAAGGTGATCCAGGGCGAGGTGGTGGAGCCCGGCGACGGCCCGCGCGGTCCGCAGGGCCCGGACACCACGTACCGCCCGCCGATCTCGGGCTGACCGCCCCTCCCGTCCCGCGTTCCCGTCCCGGGGAACGCGAGGCGGGAACGCGAAAGGGACCCTGGTGACCAGGGTCCCTTTTCGCGTCCTCCCGCCGTGGCGGGAGCGAGGTCAGGCGCTCTTGCGGGTGTCCCGCGGGTGCACCGCGAGGTTCATTCCGCCGGAGCGGAGCACGGCCAGTCGCTCGGCCAGTACCTCCTCCAGTTCCTCACGGGTCCGGCGCTCCATCAGCATGTCCCAATGGGTACGCGTCGGCTTGACCTTCTTCTCTTCC
Organism: Kitasatospora sp. NPDC127121; assembly: GCF_042677305.1. Taxonomy (NCBI): domain Bacteria; kingdom Bacillati; phylum Actinomycetota; class Actinomycetes; order Kitasatosporales; family Streptomycetaceae; genus Kitasatospora; species Kitasatospora sp. NPDC127121. The sequence continues at coordinate 49,205 of NZ_JBHXTQ010000062.1, forward strand.
GGCTCGTCGCCGTCGAGAAGTACCGCCTCCTGGCCACAGAAGCGGCATTCCCAGGCCTGGGGGATCTCCGCCTCGACCGAGAAAGGAACCTCGAATCGGTGTCCGTTCTGACATGCATACTCGACGGTCTGGCGGGGAGCCAGATCGATACCGCGGTCGGTCTCGTAGCTAGTGGCCCCGAGTCGCGTGCCGCGGAGAGCTCGCTCGCTCATGAATCGTGCCTCCCGGGCTTATAGCCCACAGGACTAGTGGTCGCTGTTCTTCGTCGTTCGGTCAACGCTCGGCTTCCGACGAAGATTCCCGTCCCGGGACATGCGTCGTCTGTGGTGCCGCCCCTGTTTGTACCCATCGGCGCCCGATTTGTCACATCTGGCCGTGGATATCACCCTAGGTGTCACCTATTTCACATCTGGTGATCGGTCGGCCTTTCCTGGACGAGCCTACCGGGACGGGATTCGACGAGCGCCGCCGCCCCCGTCCGCCGTGGTCAGGAGATCGGGCGGGAACGGATCATCGGCTCGCCCTTGGCGAGGTCGACCGGGTGGGCCCGGGGGGTCGGATCGGCCGGCAGGGCCGCCGGCGGGCGCTCCGGCCGGGGCGGCAGGTCGGCGGCGGCCTCGGTGCGGGTGTCGCGGTGCGGCAGCAGGGCGATCACCGCGTCCCGCAGCTGGGTCGGGGCCTCCTCGTCCAGCGGGTCGACGGTGGCGGGCACCTGGAGCCGGACGGGGGTGCTGTTGCCGATCCGGGCGTAGCCGCGGCCGGCGGGGGCGTGCGCGGCGGGCACGATGTCCAGCGGCGCGCCGAGCACGGCGTGGCCCTCCTCGGGGCCGGCGGGGCCGAGCAGCACCCGGGCCCGGGTGGTGGAGCGCACGGTCGCGGTGATCCGGCCCCTGGCCTCGATGTCGTCGGCGATCACCACGGTGACGCGGGCGGCGCGGCCGTGCCGCAGCGGCAGCTCCAGCAGGTCCTGCGGGTCCGGGCGGCCCTCGGCGTGGGCGAGCTCGCTCAGCTCGGTCGGGTGGTCCAGGAGCAGCCAGAGCGGACGGGTGGCGTCCTCGGGCGGCGCGGTGCCGGCGTGCCGGGCGGCGTTCAGCGCGGCGAGCCGGCGCTCGGTCTCCTGGGAGGCCCACTCCAGCGCGGCCAGCGCGCCGTGCAGGCTGGTCTCCACGGTGTGCACGCCGGGCCGGTTGACCAGGCAGGCGTGCTCCCCGGTGCCCGCGCCGTCGACCACCACCAGGTCCCCGTACGGGAGCGCCTGGAGCGCGATCGAGCGGATCAGGCTGGAGGTGCCGTAGCCGGTGACGCCGAGTGCCAGCAGGTGCGGCTCGGCCGAGCGCGGGCCGGTGCGCCAGACGACCGGCGGCTGCTGGGCGATCGCGCCGCCCTGGAAGACCGGGATGGTCCGGGCGGTGCCGTCCTCGTCGGTGAAGCCGAGCACGATCTCGCCGGGGGCGGCCACGAAGCGCTGGGCGACGATGTCGGCGGGCAGCGGGGTGAGCGCGGCGATCCGCAGCCGGTTGGACTCCTCGTCCCAGTCGAAGCGGTACTCCCGGGCCCGGCCGGCCTTGCCCTGGACGACCTGCTCGATCCGGGCCCGCGCGCTCGGCTCGGTGTCGGTGAAGTACGCCGGGTAGCCGAGTTCCAGCCGGGAGAGCCGGCCCTCGTCGTCGAACTCCCAGGAGCCGAAGGCGCGCTTGTAGTGGCCCTCGTAGTGGTACAGCGGGTTGGCGTCCTCGGGGCCGCACAGGTACGGCGTGAGCGCCGCGTAGAGCGCACCGAGCTTGATGTCGGCGACGTCCGGGGCGGGCGGGGCGGGTGCCGGCTTGGGGGCCCGGCCGGTCCAGGCGGAGCTGGCCATCAGGGCGATCAGGGCGAACAGCAGGCCGTGCGGCAGCAGGTAGACGCCGACCAGCATCGCGGCGGAGATGAACAGCGTCGGGCCGCGGCGCTCCTTCGGGGTGGCGTTCCAGCGGTCCTTGGCCCAGCCCGCGTGGTGGCGCAGTCCGCGGCCGATCACGGAGAGCGGGGCGAACATGTCGGAGGCGTGGTCCCCGGCGGTTCGGGCGATCTCGCGGCCCTTGCTGAGATGGCGTTGGAGCGGCATTCCTTGACTCCCCGGGCGAGTGGGACGGGTCGGGTGGCGGGGGCGGAGCCGGTACGACGGGACCCGGGGCGGTGGGATCCGCGCCCGGGCCCGTGCGGGGGAGTGGCAGCGCCTGGAACGTGGGGCCCGGGCCCTGTCCGGCCGGACAGGGCCCAGGGCGTGTCTGACAATTCGCGTCGGATCAGCGCGCGGCGGTGGGCGCCCGGCTGGGCGTGCCGGCGAAGCGTCCTCGTACTGGGCCGTACTTGG